>NZ_JBHYMK010000017.1:0-142840 GCF_042743065.1 Streptomyces sp. NPDC058872 | reverse complement strand
GTGCTGTCGGCATGCGTCCCCACACCCTTGGCGTACGTGACGCCATTCAACCGGAGGGGGTTCAACCCGACACTCCGGTCCTTCTGAACGGTGCCCCACCCGATCGCGGGAGTGCCCGTCCAGTCCAGGCCGCTGAGGGGCGTCGACTCCGAGGCGTTCCCGACGAGCGTGGCCCCGGCCCAGTCGGCGTGGTCGCTGTTGATGCCGTCACCAGCGTCCGTCACCTTCAGCACCAGCGAGTGCACACCGGCGACACTGACGTCGACCGACCGGGTCTCGCTCGACGGCGTCATCGGCGCCGCACTCTCATACAACTTGACCCCATCACCCCACACCTCGAACCTGACCGTCGCATTCGCCCCCACCTCGTCATCGACCCCCACGTCCGAACGGAACCGCGCATAGGCACCGTCCAAGGCATAGGTGATCGTGCTGTCGGCATGCGTCCCCACACCCTTGGCGTACGTGACGCCATTCAACCGGAGGGGGTTCAACCCGACACTCCGGTCCTTCTGAACGGTGCCGAAGTCGCTCCGGGCGGCGACCCAGGTGAGATCGCTCAGATCGACCGTCGGACCACCGCTGACGGTGGCAACGGCGACGGCGTCACTGGCCGGGGAGTGGTTCTGGGCGGCGTCGACCGCCTTCACCGTGAACGTGTACGACGTCGCCGGAGACAGCCCCGTCGCGGTGAAGGCGGTACCCGTCGACGTGCCGACGAGCGTGCTGCCGCGGTAGACGTTGTAGCCCGTCACTCCGACGTCGTCGGTCGACGCCGTCCAGTCGAGGTCCACGCTGTGCGTCGTCACGTTGCTCGCCGTCAGACCGGTCGGCGCGGTCGGGGCCGTGACGTCTCCTCCCGAGGTCCCGGCGGTCGCGGTCACGGACGCGCCACTGGCCAGCGGTACGGTCACGTAGGACACCGTCTGGCCGTACAACCGCTTGGTCCGCGCCGGCTGCTCGGTGCCGTTCACCTTGATCGTGGCGTGGGTTCCGTAGAACTGGGCCTCCCAATCGACGGTGCCGCCGGAGTTGTTGGTCAGCGTGGAGCTCGTCGTGCCGGTGTGCTTGAGTTTCAGGTCGTTGTCGCCGACCTTGAGGTGGTCGATTTCCACCCACGGCGTCTCGGACGTGAGCCGCGAGACGGTGGCCACCCTGTCGTGCGGGGCGTCCGGCTGCACTCCCATCATGCCGTCGATGGTGTTGCCGACGGCCAGGAACGAGATCTCCGGGTAGCTGTTCTTGCCGGTCATGAGCTTCTTGAGCCATGCCCAGCCCTCGGCGGACCGGTTGTACTGGTAGTAGGTCTCCGGCAGGTAGGAGGTCGCCTCGACGTTGAGGTCGTCGTCGTTGGCGGCTATGAAGTCCAGGTAGCCGCTGGTCCTGGGGCCGTGGTCGCCCAGGCCCGTCAGCATCATGAGGAAGCTGGCCTCGTGGCCCCAACTGCTGTAGCCCTTGCCGTCGGCGTCCTTGCCGCGGATGTACCGGTCGTTCGAGGCGTCCCACCACTTCGCCTCGAAGTGGTCGCGCACCCGCTGGGCCCGATCGGCCCACTTCGCACTTCCGGCGCCGTCGCCCCTCGCCTTCAGGATCTCCGCGTATGCCAGCATCGACTGGTACTGGTACCCGAGCGAGTCGGCGGCGGAGACGAGGTTCTCGTTCGCGAACTCGAAGAACGTCGCCGAGTACTCCCCCGGCTGCTTCTTCGCCACCGGCTGCTCATCGGCCGGGTTCGCGTCGCTCCACGTCACCTCGTGGTCGGTCAGGAACGAGCCCATGGTCGAGTCGTAGTACGCGGACAGGGTCGGGTCGTCGATCCAGTCCGCGTTGCCCGTCCACTGGTACTGCTTGTACGCCTTGGCCATCACGTTGAACGGCGACGGCAGTTCCCGGAATCCGGTGCCGTCGACGTAGTACATGGCGCCGTGGGAACTGTGCGCCCACAGCGGCCAACCCTTCTGGCCCGGATCGTCGGCGTCGCCGGCGAAGGTCCTCATCATGTGGAAGGTCTCGGCGTCGAGGCCGAGCACGTGCGCGCCGTCCGACTGGTGGGAGACGTCCCGGTTGTAATAGGACTCACGGTTGGTGTAGGCGCCCCAGTATCCGGGTTCGACCGTGGGGTGCGCGGAGTCCTTCAAGCGCCACCACTCGGGTTCGTGCCCCATCATCGGGTTCCCCGGGTAGAACGTCATCGCCAGGGCACGGTTCTTGCCCCAGTTGAAGCCGTCGTTCAACGTGGCGTTCGGCGAATCGATGGTCAGGGTGCTGGTCGGTGCCCCCACGTGTTCCTGGACCGTGATCCTGTCGATGCGCGGCACTTCGCCGGCGGAGGTGGCCGTCAGCTCGATCGTGTCACCGGACTTGAGCGTGACCTTGCTCGACGTACGGGTGTCGATGTTCATCGGATCCGTGTAGTCCCTGCCCCATCTCCGGAGCGTCGCCCACGAATCCACGGGGACGGAGTTCACGGAGAGCCCGTACGTCACTCCGTTCTCGGTCCCGCCGTTGTAGCGCGTGATCAGGTCATAGGTCCCGTCGGAGCCGGTGAAGGCCGTCCTGGCGATGCTCGTCTGGCCCGACACGCCCTGGGCGTAGGTGACGTCGTCGACCGTCGTACCGTTCCAGGTGTGGTGGACGGTGGATGTCGTGAAGTTGGTCAGCGCCATCCCCTCGACTTCGAGCACGTACGGATCCGCCGCCCCTACCGCCACCGCGGGCGCGGAGGGAAGGGCGACACCGGCGGCAACCGCTGTCAGCACGGCGGACAGTGCACAAGCAATGCGACGCATGTGTGGTCGATTCCTTTCATGTGGGGGTTTCCGCGTCTTGAGCGCGGTCGAGCTCGACCGTTCGTCTGGTGAGGCGCGAAGCACGCCGACCCAAGGCACCCTTGACGGCCCGTCGGCCACCGGGTCGATCCGCGTGCGCATGTCGCCGATCACGACGCCCAGGAGATCGACGGACCCGGGCGGAGCAGAGCGGTGACGACCCTGTCGGCGTGGGCGCGGCAGGAAGTCGCCCGTGATCACGTCGGTGGCGAAGCGCGGCCGGCGGGCACCTCGGAGGGAGAGGGCACCCGAGTTCGCGGCGGTGGGTCGCTCGGGTGCGCTTGCCAGCGCTGCCTCATGCAACGGGTAGTACGGGCGACGTCCTTTCACCGCCACACCATGTTGGAAGACGTTGAACTGTGTCGCCTATTGAGTACTTCACCAAGGGGCATGTCAAGAGCCACGCCCGACTCGACCATGCCAAGCCCAGTCACCCAGGAGCCGAGCCCCAGGCCCGCGCATCCCGCTCCGGTGCGCCAGTCCCACTGGCGCCAGATCCGGCCCATGCCACACATGCGCAGGTCAACGACTCGGCACGGCTGGACGACATGCGTGCGGCAGACAAGCGCAACAAGGTCACCACCCCCGAAGCGGCATGACCGAATCCACTTCAACACACATGCTTGCGATGTAAAAATGAAGACCAAAAAGAAAGCTTTCATCAACTTATTGCATGTCACGGCGACCGTGCGTAGCATCCCGACGCACAGGGGTCATGTGCATGATTGTTCGTCTGCGAAAGGGAGGGGAGGATGCGGAGCGCCCCCGTGGCCTGGGACACGGCGTCGTTACGCCGTGAGGGTCTGGCCTTGCCCGTAGCACCGGCGGGCATGGCGGGGTGTGGGGCAACCCCAGTGGATGCGCTTGGGCAGGCCTCGTCTGCCGGAGAAAGTCCCGATGAGATCGTCGTCGAAGCCGACGGCCATCCCCGGCTCGGGCGAAGCTGGCGCCCAAGCCGCTCACCAGCGGTCCGTCGATGCCTTACTGAGGGTTTCAGAATGAGGTCGCGAGGCGGCGAAGACGTATGGGGCGCTGCCGGATGAGGCGAGGACCTGTCCGGTCTGCCCATGCAGTTCTGTCTCGCAGCCTGCCCCACGACGACCGGCGGCCGTGCAGGCCCACCCGATCGGCCTGCACGGTTGCATAATGCGCTCATGGATCGATTCGTGGGTCAGGGCCGCCTAGAATGGTGGGCCAATCGGTCGACTTGCCTCGAAATGTACGACATCGACATCACTATCACTGTCGACGCGGTCGACAGGTGGTGGGCAACCGGTCGACATGCCAACGCCCTTGATGCGACCCAACGCGAGAGCTGGGACTTCCTCATGGAGATGGATCCCCACTTCTCCATTGCGTTTCCCGGTGAGGACCGCGGCGGGATCACGGTGCGAGTCGTCGAGGCCGAGGATGGAACTCTCACGCTCGTGGAGGCACCGGACTGGGACGGCTCCGTGAGCGTCGCCTTCGACCTCACCTGAGTTCAGCTCGCAAGGGCAGGAACCCGACTTCGCTACCCTGCCACCAACTTCGATGCGTCGCCCCTTACTGATCTTTCAGAATGAAGTTCGGAGGCGGCGAAGACGTATAAGGCTGCAAGCCACTTCGAGCAAGCCCTGATGGAGACCTGCGCGACGTTCGTAGCGGATGCGGAGCCGCTTGAACTGGTGCAGCCAGGCGAAGGCACGCTCGACCACCCAGCGCACCTCGCCCAGTCCGGAGCCGTGCGCGACGCCGCGTCGGGCGCTCATCGGTTCGATGCCGCGCTTCCACAGCAGCCGGCGATGCTTGTCGAAGTCGTAGCCCCGGTCGGCGTACAGGCGTCGGGGCTTGCCGCGGGGACGTCCTCGTAGACCCCGAATCGCTGGGACTGCATCCAGTAGCGGCAACACCTGGATAACGTCATGTCGGTTCCCGCCGATAAGCGTGACGGCGAGCAGGGTGCCGTGACGGTCGACGATCAGATGGTGTTTGGAGCCGGGACAGGCGCGGTCGACGGGCGAGGGGCCGACGTGAGCCCCCTTTGAGGGCCCGGACATGCGACCCGTCTACGGCGCAGTCGTCCAGGCCGAGAAGGTCGGCGCGGCGCAGTTCGGTCAGTAGGGCGGCGTGCAGGTGCGGCCAGACACCGGCCTCGGTCCAGTCCCGCAGCCGGCGCCAGGCCGTCACCCCGGAGCAGCCCACGTGGGTGACGGGGAACGAAGCCGGTGTGCTCGTCCGCAGCCCGCGATGGCCTGCCGGATCCCTGCGTCGCCACGCACGGTCTCCGACAGGCCGGCCACGATCGCGGTGGCGTCAGTCGATGGTCCACCGCTGCAGCATCGACCCGGTGTCGGGCTGCTGGGTGACGCGGCCCCCATCAGTGGAGGACGAGGTCGTCAGCAGAAGCCCGCTCGCCGCGGAAACGACCGTATGGCTGCCGTCGGCCTGACGGACGGCGCTCCAGCGCTGGTTGGCGCCCTTCGTACAGGTCCACTGGATGATCTTCGCGCCCGTGCGGGTGGAGCCGCCCTCGACGTCCGCGCACAACCCGGACTCCACGTTCTTGAGTTCATAGGTTCCGTCAGGCTGCTGGGTGAAGCGCCACTTCTGATTGAGGCCGCCGGTCGGCACCCAGGTGATGAGCTGGGTGCCGGCGGTGGTGCTGTGGTCGGGGTCGTCGAGCGCCTTGCCGGCGGCAACGAGGGTGCGGACTCCGTCGAGGGAGGTCGTGACCGTCCAGCTGAACGTGGCCGTGCCGGTGGCACTGCCGGAGGACGCGGTGACGGTGACGGTGGACGTGCCCGGCGTGGTGGGGGTGCCGGTGATCAGTCCGCCGCTGGTGATGCCCAGACCGGCGGGGAGGCCGGCGGCAGCGAAGGTCAGGGGCTTTCCGGCGGAGTCGGTGGCGGTCAATTGGACTGAGACGGACTTGTTCAGAGTGGACGTCAGGTCGCCGGGGCCGTCGATCGTGACCGTCTCCGGGACTTGGGTGGTCGGGGTCAGTGTGAGGGTCTGCTCCGTGACGGTCCTGGTGCCACCGACGGCATTGCCCGTGGTGTTGTTCCAACTACGGGTGGGCGTGGTCTCCGCGAGGCGGCCGGAGTCGGCGGAGAGGCCGATGACGAGGCCGCTGTAACGGTTGACGATCCTGTACGTGCCAGTGGCGGCACCGTCGACGGGCGAGGTGCCGGGAATGACGAACCACTGCTGTCCGACGGTGGGACCGCCGCTCCCGGCGGCAGTGACGGTGGGTTGGGTACCCCACGCCCGGGTGGCAGTGGAGGCGGTGCTCACGCCGAGGAGCCGGCCCGACTCCGCGTTCGCGATGCGGTACGAGCCGTCGCCGTTCGGGGTGAAGACCCAAGATTCCAGACCGGAGCCGGTGGTGGTGGCGAGCGAGGTGGTGGCCGAGCTGCCCGGGACCTGGGACAGGATGCGGTCGGCGGTGCTTGCGATGCGGTACGCCTTGGTGGTGTCGACCGGTGCCGCGGGCGCGGTGGTACCGATCGTCAGGTTGACGTACTCACTGCTGGTGCCGTTGGAGCATCCGAAGGAGCAGTACGTGCGGAAGTCCTTGCCGACGATCCCGGAGCCGGTTTTGTTCTCGCCGTCCAGGAACCAGCGGTACCAGGACGCGTTCTTGTAGCCGCCGGTGTCACCGAGGCGGAACCACCTCTGGGTGGCCAGGTTGTC
This sequence comes from Streptomyces sp. NPDC058872, assembly GCF_042743065.1. Taxonomy (NCBI): domain Bacteria; kingdom Bacillati; phylum Actinomycetota; class Actinomycetes; order Kitasatosporales; family Streptomycetaceae; genus Streptomyces; species Streptomyces sp. NPDC058872. The sequence continues at coordinate 136,337 of NZ_JBHYMK010000017.1, read as the reverse complement.
GGTGGCGTAGATCTCCTGGGAGGCGTTTCCGCTCTGGTCGACGGCCTGGGGCTGGCCGATGTACAGGCCGAGATGGGCGTTGTACGTGATGTCCATGACGAACAGCGGGGAGGTCGGGGGCATCAGGCCGGCGGCCACCTGCTGGCTCACGGTGCCGCTGTTGGCCGGGTCGTACTCCTCCGACGGCGCGACGTAACCCGTCGGGTTGCCGGAGCCGACCGGAACCATGGTGCTCTCGCGCCCTCCGACGCCCGGCTCGGACCAGCCCCCGTCGTACCACTTCCGCCAGGAGCCCGGCGCCATCTTCGAGGAGATCGGAGCACGGGCCACATGTCCGTAGAACGCGGCCCAGCCACCGCTCTTGTTGACGATCCGGGAGCCGTAGAAGGCGTAGAAGTAGCCGGACGCCGTATCGACGAACAGGCGCTGATCACCATTGCCGTAGTGGTACGTCTGCTGGGGGAAGGCGGTGGCGTCGCCTCGGTCGGTGCTGTAGTGCGAGGTGATGACGTGGTCCCTGATGGTCCACGTCCGCCCCTGGTCCTTGGAGACCGCGTAGTCGATGCCGTCGTAGTGGATGCCGTCGCCGAAGGGCTGCGGGGTGAACTCGTTGTGCACGAGTCCGTACCAGTCGCCGGTGTCCGGATCGACCCAGACACCGGCGAGGTCGCAGTAGTTGCGGTGGGCGTAGGAAGCGCTGGAGGGCGCCCGGGTGGCCTCCACGCCCGTGGGGCTGTTGTTGCAGCGCCAGGTGGTGTCGTTGTTGCGGTCGTTGGAGTTGGCCGGGTTCACCGCGTCGCTGATGGTGCCGGACCTGGTGGCGGTGTCGAAGTCGGTTCCGGTGTAGAAGGTCCACTTACGGGGGTCGCTGGCGCCGTACAGCGCATGGGCCTGCTGGAAGTAGAACGTGCCGTCCTTGTCGATGTACGTGCCCGCGGGCGTGTCGTCGGGGTGCGTCCACGAACCCTTGGCCCCGACGGTGACGGTGTAGGTGGCGGCGGTCGGCGCCGCGGACGCGGTGGTCGGCGCCACCGTGCTCCCGGCGGTGAGGACCAGCGCGGCGGCGACGAGCGCCCCGGTCAGTCTGCTTCGAGGGATGGGCATGGTTCTCCTTGATCGCAGGAGCCGAGAGGGGGCAACAGCTCCTTGGGCGGTCCGGCGTCCTCGGGGACGGCGGTCGTGCTCGGGGGCGTGTCACGGCAGTGCGAGGTGGGGCCGGTGTCGGTGGACGGAACGCATGACGCACTCGACCGGCGGAGGGTGGACCCGGTCGGCCATGAGTGCTCCCTTGTGCGTGAGGGGAGAGAAGACCCCCCAGAAGGCGTGGGAAGGCCGTGCAGCAGCGAGTGTGCTGCTGGATGGCGGGATCCAGGCTGCTGGCGTGCGCGTCCCGACGCCTAGGGATGGATCGCAGCAGCACTTGGACTTTCCTTCGCGCCGCATCGCGCCCGCGCCGAACGGCCGTGCTCACGGACGCGCAGTCGGTGCAGGAAGCAACGAACGCCCCGCGCTCGGCGTCGAGGGGGAGGGCGGAAAGAAGGCGGGAGGAAGGGAAGAGGAGGGAGGGCGCAGACAACAGGGGGCGGTCGACCGCATCGGTCCGGTCCTGCTGGTGTTCGTGACCGTGACCGCGCGTGCGGGACCGCGACGCCACCACCCCGCTGCCGGAGCAGCTGTGCAAGCCGTACTCCTCGGTCCGGCCGGTGCAGGCGAACCGCAGCCACGCGGCCCGGCCCGTGGACGTGACCGCCGGGAAACTCGGGCCCACCGTGTGGTGGTGCTTGGTCATGTTGGTGCGGGGCCCGTCGTGTCGCGGTGACACGTGGGGCAGGCACCGGTCCAGATCGCAACCGGAAGCCCGGTGCCGACCTGGGCGAGCGCGGCGGCCGGGGGGCGACGACAACCAGGGCGTCGCCGATGGCGGCGCGCTCCGGCCGCGCCCGGCCGTGACGTCCGCGAGCTCGCGCGCCGCCTCCTGGATCTGATCGGCCTGCTCCTCGATGCCGGGCCGCACCCGGTCCACCGCGATGACGCGGGTGGAGGGCTGCTCTTCGCCACGGGCCCCGTCCCTCCGCCCGGCGGCGCGGGTGGGGGTCGGCACGAGCACTCCGGAAGGCGCTCGTCGCCACACCCGGAGGCTGTCCAGATCTCGTAATAGGCGATACATTTACACCCTGAAACTCGATGAAGTGAAACGCGGGGTGTCAGATGGCTCGGCCCTGAGGACGGTGGCGCAGCCTTCGGTGACCTCCCGCTGCAGAAGGGAAGTCCATGAGCCCCACGCTGGCCGACGAGATCCGCAGTAGGCTCGGAGAGCTGAGTCCTGCCGAACGCAAGGTCGCGCGGGTCCTGCTGGCCGGCTACCCCGCTGCGGTCTTCGAGACGGTCGCCACGATCGCGGAGCGGGCCGGCGTTTCGGCGCCCACGGTGTTGCGGTGCGCGTCACGGCTGGGCTACAAGGGCTTTCCTGATCTGCAGGCGGCGCTCCGCTCGGAACTCGACGCACGCAATGCCTCGCCGATCACGCTCTACGCGGCAGCGGAGACATCGGAGCGGGAGAAGACGGCCCGGCCGAGCTCTGCGGCCACTCCTCTCGGCGAGCGCTCGGCCCTTGTGCAGCAGGCGGTCTCCCAGACCTTCGACGAGGTGGCCCCACACGAGTTCGAGGAGGCGGTCAGCCTCCTCAGCGACCCCAAGCGCCGGGTGCACCTGGGGGGCGGAAGGTTCACGCATCTTCTGGCCGAGTACCTGGGCCTGCACCTGATGCAGTTCCGCGACCAGGTGAGCCTCCTGCCGCACAAGGACGTGGAGCGGACGTCGTTCCTCACGCAGCTCGCCCGACGCGACGTCACCGTGCTTTTCGACTACCGGCGTTACGAGGCCGACAAGACGCTCATCGCCGAACTGGCCAGGGAGCGCGGCGGCAAGGTCATCGTGTTCACCGATCCGTGGCTCTCGCCCGCCGCCGCCCACGCCGACGTCGTCCTCATCACCCAGGTGTCCTCGGACTCCCCCTACGACAGCCTGACACCGGCCCTGGCCGTCGTCGAGTCGCTCGTCGCCGAGGTCCTCGACCGCATCGGCGGCGACGGCCACGAACGGATGAAGGAGGCGGAAGGGATCGCCCGGCGCACCGGCCTCCTGTGAGCGAACCCTGCACGGTCGGGCCCCGTCCCTCCGTGGTGCGCGCCGAAGCGTCGCCGCACAAGGCCCTTCGCATGCGAGCCCGCGCCTGCGGAGCAGCGGTTCGGAGGACGGGGCCGGCGTCCGTCTTCGTCGACGGGGGTCCGACTTCCGTCCCCTGCGGGCGAGAGGAAGGGCGTGAAGGGGTTCGCGCGAGGCAGGTCAGTCGAGGGCCCCGTTGACGGTGGCGCGTGCGATCCCGATTCCGGGGACCTGGTACTTCGTCAGGACCTTGCGGTACGAGCCGTCGTCCATGAGGGACTGCAGGGCCGCCTGGACGGCTTCCTTGAGGCCCGGGTGGTCCTTGGACAGCCCGATCCCCATCGGGGAGGCGCTGTGCTCTCCCACCGCCTCGCGTCCTGTCACCGTGGAGAACGACTTGCCGCCGTCTGCCTGGGAGGCGACGTACGCGGCGGTGACCTCGTCCAGGTAGTCCGCGATGACCTTGCCGCTCCGGAGGGCCAGCTGGGCCTCGGAGTCCTTCGAGAAGGCGAGGATCTCGATGGGCTTGAGGTTCTTCGCCCTGCAGAGTTCCTGGCGCTGCTGAAGGAGCTTCTGGTGGTTGGTGCCGGTCTGCACTCCGACGGGCTTTCCGCACACGTCCGTCACGACCGCGATGTTCTCCGGGTTGCCCTTCTTGACGAGCCAGCCGGGACCGGCGTTGAGGTAGTCGACGAAGTCCACGGATTGCTGTCTGGCCTTCTTGTCCGTCATGGCCGACATGACGGCATCGAACTTCCCCGCTTGCACAGCGGGCAGGATCCCGTCGAACTTCTGCGCCTTGAACTCGAACCGGACCCCGAGGCGAGCCCCTACGGCCTGACCGAGGTCGTAGTCGATCCCGGTGATCTGCTTGCTCCCCTCCTCGGTGTACATCTCGAAGGGCGGGTAGGGAACGTCGGTGGCGACACTGACGACGCCTTCGGCACGGATGTCCGCGGGGAGCATGTCGTAGAACTCGGGGTTCGGCTCGATCGTGAGGTCGGGCAGGACGGCCACGGGGTCGGCCATCTGGGACCGGGCGGGGGACGAGGTGTCGTGGCCGGTGCCGCATCCGGAGACGAGGAGCGTCAGGAGGGCGACGGAGACGACCGTGGGGCGGGGGCGAACCGACATGAGGTGGCCTTTCTCGGAGGTGGGACCGGGCAGCTGAGCTCGGGAGTCGGTACCGCTGGAGGCCGCGCGCTCGGCGAAGTCACGGCGGTCTCGAATCCGACGGCTGGTCGGGCGGGGAGCAGGACACGGGCCGCTTCGCGTTCGGACGGAGCGAGGCCGTTCGTCTCGCGGCGGATGTCGTCGGTCAGAGAGGCACACGCCGTCGTTGCCTTCCCTGGCCCGTGCCCGGAGGTTGTTTCAGCACGAGTGATTCCGCTCCCGGAAGGGAAAGCGGCGGAGCCGGCCCGTTTCGTGGTGCCGGCCCCGCCCCCGGCCGATCACTGCGGCGCGATGTCGATCTGCAGCCCGATGAGGGTCCGGGCGCTGGTGCCGTCTCCGGTGAAGGCGGCGAACCCCGGCGCCTTGGTGAAGGTCACGGTGAACCGCGGTCCGGTCTCGAAGGTCGTCGCGGTGGCGCTGTGCTGTGCCCGGGTCGACGCGAGGGCGCGGGCAGTGGTGCGGAAGGAGTAGGGGGTGCCGTCCGGGTTGGCGACCGAGTAGAAGACGTCGGTGTTGGCCGGTACGGGGGTCGTGGCGGCGGGCACCAGAGGCTGCTTGCCCGGGTGGACGCGGGGTGTCCACGTGCGGGCGTCGTACTGGTCTCCGTCGGTGAGGTAGCTGTACCGGGCCCGGCGGAGGGACCAGCCGTTCGCGGAGTCGTGTGCGTGGGCGCCCCGCAGGTCGAGGACGGCGACGCCGTTCGGGCCGAGGACCGTCACGTGCTCACGATCGCTGCCGGGCCGGTCGACGACCAGGGCGGTGTTCTCCTCGAGGGCGTAGACGCGGTCGTGGCCGGTGTCGGAGGCGAGGCGCAGCGCCCGGCCTTCGCGTCCGTAGGCACCGGTGTGGGTGTCGACGAGTCCGGAGCGGAGGAAGCCGAACCCTCCCTGGGGGATGTATCCGAGGCGGGTGGGGTCCTCGAAGTAGCCGGGGGCGCTGCCGTCCCGGAGCGAATCGTAGGACTCGCCGCCGGTGACCATGTCGGGGCCGGAGGCGATCTGAGCGCCCGCGGAGGATCCGGACACCACGGTCCCGTGGGCGAGCTTGGCGCGGATGGCGGCGAGGACCTTGGAGTCCTTGTGCTCGTCTCCGCGCAGGAGGGTGGTGATGTAGCGGTACTGGTCGCCTCCGCCGAAGAAGAAGCCGGTCATGGACTCGACCTGCGCGACGACGGCGTCCGAGTCGGCGTTGGCCACGTGGTCGATGTCGAGGGGGATCCACTGGGCGTCCGCGGCGCCGTGGCGCTTGAAGAGGTCGGCGTAGTAGGCGCCGTTGCAGGCGGAGTTGCTGCACAGGGCGGGATCGCCCGCGTGGGGGTCCTGGCTTTCGGGCACGGAGGCGGCCGTGATGATGCCGATGCGGGCCTGCGGCCCGCCCGCCCGCTTGATGATCTCGCCGTAGACCCGGGTGTTGTTCTCCTTGAGTGCTCCGCCGATCAGCACGAGGGATCCGGTCTGGTTCCGGGCCGGTCGGGAGTCGGCACTCGCGGGGGAGACCGCGGCGAGGAGGGCCACCACGAGGCCGCCGGCGAGGACGGTGCGGCGGGCCGGAGCGGAAGGTACGCGCATGATGCCTCCGAAGGCAGGAGAGGGAGTCGATGAGCCCGTGTGTCCGACGTGCGGTGCGGACCCTGGGCGATCCGGCTGGGGCGCCGGGTGCGCGAGCGGAGGGAGGCGGACCTTCCCTCCGCGGGTACGTCGATGCCGTTCAGGTGGCGCTGCTGTCGCCGAGGGCGACGATCAGGTCGGCGAGCATGGCGACGCGCTGGGGGACGCTGGTGGTGTCGAGCCACTCCTGGGGCGTGTGGTCCGCACCTCCCACGGGGCCCAGGCCGTCCAGGACCGGAACTCCGGTTCCGGCGATGAGGTTGGCGTCCCCGACTCCGCCGGTCGCCGCGGCGCCGAGCTCCATCCCGGCCGCGTGTGCGGCGCGGCGCGCGTGGTCGAGCATGCGCCGGGAGGCGGGGGTGTCCTCCATCGGCGGACACAGGTCGAGCTGCTCGACCTCCACGGTGACGCCTGGGACGCCGGGGTGGTCGGCGGCTTCCTGGATGGCCCGTGTCACGCGCTGGATGTCGGCCGTCGTGGCGGCACGGACCTCGATGCGGAGTTCGGCGTCGGGGCAGACGATGTTGGCGCGGGTGCCGGCCCGGACCACCCCGACGTTGACCGTCACGTCGTCCCAGTGACCGTTGAGGGCCTGCAGGGCGACGGTCAGGTGGGCGGCGGCGAGGGCGGCGTTGGCTCCGCGCTCCGGTTCGATGCCGGCGTGCGCGGCCCTGCCGGTGACCGTGAGGCGGAAGTCCGCGACGCCCTTGCGCGCGATGACCAGGTCGCCGTTCTCCCGGGCGCATTCGAGACCGAGACCGTAGTGCACGGCCCTGGCGGTGCTCTCGATCAGGGGGCGGCTGGCCGGGGAGCCGATCTCCTCGTCGGGGGTGGCGAGGAAGACCAACTCGGCGTAGGCGTCCATGCCGCACTCCCCGAGGATCTCCAGGGCGGTGAGGCCCGCGAGCAGGCCGCCCTTGTCGTCGCTGACCCCGGGGCCGTACGCCGTGGAGCCGTCGATGCGGAAGGGGCGGGCGGCGGCGGTGCCGTCCTCGAAGACGGTGTCCATGTGGCCGGCGAGGAGAATCCTGCGGCCCCCTTCCGCCTCGGGAAGGCCCCCTCGTCGGCGCCCGATGAGGGCGTCACCGGTCCGGTGTCCGTCAGCGGTGGCCGGGAAGCGGACGCGTTCGACGTCGAACCCGATCCGCTCCAGTCGACGCTCGACCCAGTCGGCGACCTCGTCGACGCCTTCGGCGCTGTAGGAACCGGAGTCGATGGAGACGAGCTGCTCCAGGTCGCGCAGGTAGTCCGGGCGGCGAGTCCGAGCCAGGTCGAGGAAGTGCCCGAGCCGGTCCTGCCGGCAGGTGGGGGCGCTCACAGGACCTTGGACAGGAAGGCGCGGGTGCGCTCCTGCTCCGGGTCGACGAGCACCCTGCGGGGGTCACCCGCTTCCACGACGACGCCCTCGTCCATGAAGACGGCGGTGTCGCCGACCTCGCGGGCGAAGCCGATCTCGTGGGTGACGACGACCATGGTCATGCCGTCGGCCGCGAGCTGTCGCATCACGTCCAGGACGTCTCCGACGAGCTCGGGGTCGAGGGCGGAGGTCGGCTCGTCGAAGAGCATCAGTTGGGGCCTCATGGCGAGCGCGCGGGCGATCGCCACGCGCTGCTGCTGCCCACCGGAGAGCTGGGCGGGGTAGTGGTGGGCGCGGTCGCCGAGTCCGACCCGGGCCAACAGTTCCTGGGCCTGTTCGCGGGCGTCGCTCTTGGCGACCGACCCGACCTTCACGGGGGCTTCCATGACGTTCTCGACGGCGGTCATGTGCGGGAAGAGGTTGAACCGCTGGAAGACCATGCCGATGTCCCGTCGGCGTTCGGCGACCTCGCGTTCACGCAGTTCGTGGAGCTTGTCGCCCTGCTGGCGGTAGCCGACGAGCTGTCCGTCGACGGCGAGCCGGCCTCCGTCGATCTTCTCCAAGTGGTTGATGCAGCGCAGGAACGTGGACTTGCCCGAGCCGGAGGGGCCGAGGAGGCAGCAGACCTGGCCGCGTTGCACGGTGAGGTCGATGCCCTTGAGGACCTCCAGTTTCCCGAAGTGCTTGCGTACGCCTTCGGCGCGCACCATGGGGGTGCTCATCGGTTCTGCTCCTTGCTGTTCTTGCCGAGCCGTTCCATGGTTCCGCCGAGGAGGCGCCGGAGCGGAGAGACGTGTGGGGCGCGGGTGGTACCGCGCCCGTAGCGTCGTTCCAGCCATGCCTGGGGCACGCTGAGGAGGGTGACGAGGGCCAGGTACCAGATGCTGGCCACGACCAGCATGGGGATGACTTGGTAGTTCTGGGCGTACACGTCCTGGATGTTCGACATCAGGTCGTGGGCGGAGATGACCGAGACCAGTGCGGTCATCTTGAGCATGTTGATGGTCTCGTTGCCCATCGGCGGGATGATCACTCGCATGGCCTGGGGCAGTACGACCCGGCGCATGGTGAGCGCGGGGCGCATGCCGAGCGAGTGGGCGGCCTCGGCCTGACCGGGGTCGACGGACTGGATGCCGGCGCGGACGATCTCGGAGGCGTACGCGGCCTCGTTGAGGCCCAGGGCGAGCAGCGCCGCGATCGCCGGTGTCAGCAGGCTGTTGGTCTCGGCCTGGAAGAACGTGACGTCGGTGAAGGGGATGCCGATCTTCACGTACTTGTAGAGCGCCGCGGCATAGCCCCAGAAGATGATCTGGACGAGCAGGGGGGTGCCGCGGAAAACCCAGACGAAGGCGTTGGCGAGGCCGTACAGCACGGGGCTGGAGGAGAGCCGCATGACGGCGATCAGCGTGCCGAGCGCCAGGCCGAGGAGCATGGCGGCGGCCGTCAGCCAGAGTGTGGTGGCCAGACCGTCGAAGATGAGGTCGGCGAAGAGGTAGTCGCCGACGACGTCCCAATGGAGGTTGTCGTTCTTCGCCAGCGATCCGACCAGTCCGACCAGGGCGAGCAGGGAGGCGACCGCGGCGATCCAGCGCCCGTAGTTGCGGACGGGCACGATCTCCAGGTCGCGCATGCTCGTCGCACCGGTGGTCGTGTCGTCGGCGGGAGACTTGATGTCGATCATGCTCAGTCCACCGATGCGTTCTTGGTGGCTTCCTTCACCGCGATCGACGGGACGCCGTACTTGTTGTAGATCTTGATGAGGGTGCCGTCGTCGATGAGGACCTGCAGGGCCTTCTGCACGGCGTCCGTCAGCTCGGGCAGTTGCTTGCTGATCGCGATGCCGTTGGGCGAGGCGTTGTAGCCGCCGGGCGCGGCGGGGTCCTCAACCAGGTCGAAGGCTTTGCCGGCATCGGCGGTCTTGGCGACCCAGCCGGCGGCCGGCTTGGTCAGCACCTGCGCAACGACCTTGCCCGAACGCAGGGCGAGCTGGGCGTCGGAATCCTTGGGGAAGGTCTGGATGTCGATCTTCGCCTTGCCCGCCTTGGCGCAGGCGTCCTGGTGGGACTTCAGCAGGTCGAGCTGGTTGGTGGCGGCCTGGACGGCGACCTTGTGGCCGCACAGGCCGTCCAGATTCTCGATCTTGGAGGGATTGCCCTCGCCGACGAGGATGCCGGATCCGGACTGGGAATAGTCGACGAAGTCGACGACCTTCTGCCGGTCCTTGTTGTCGGTGATCGCGGACATCGCCACGTCGAACTTGCCGGCCTGGATGGCAGGGACGATCCCGTCGAACTTCTGCGGGGCGAAGGCGAAGGTCACGCCGAGCTTGGCACCGAGCGCCTGGCCGAGGTCGTAGTCCAGCCCGGTCAGCGCGGTCTCCCCCTCCTTCACGTACATCTCGAAGGGCGGGTACGGGACGTCCGTCGCGACGCGGACCTCGCCGGCCTCCTTGATCTCCTCGGGGAGCAGGTCGTGCAACTCCTGGTCCTTGACGACCTCCACGCCGGCGACGACGGCCTTGCCGGACGGGGCGGCGGCGTCATCGCCTCCGCAGGCGGACAGGGAGGCGAGCATGATCGACGCGGCAGCGGCGGCCGCTGCGGGGCGTGCGATACGAGCGTTCATCGCGTGGAACCTCTCGGTGGTTTTCTGCCGACGGAATCTGGCCGTCAGGCACAGCAGAGAAGTTACATAAGGACGCACTCTTTGACTAGAAGTAAGTCTCATTACGTTCACGTAACACGGCCCGCGCGACCCCAAAGAAGGCCGATTTGAGCAGCTTGACCCAGTAATCCAAGGGCTCGGGAGATCGATGATCGTCAAAATGACCCTACATCTTCCCGTGAAGTCTCGTTACTTGTATGTTCCGCTACCAATCACCATCCCGTCAGCGGGTCGCTGCGGAATCGATCCATCCCTCTCCCTTGGAGCACAGATGCCACTCCGTTCACTCCGGCTCACTTCGACGACCGTCGTACTCACCGCGATGGCATCGGTGCTGATGGCGCATCAGCCCGCCCATGCGGCGGCCGACAGGGTCAGGCTGGGCAACGCGGCCGACGTCAGCAGAAGCGCATGGAACGGGCCGGCCTTCACCATGAACGGCGCCGGCAGCATCGTCACCGCATCGATGGCCCGGGCCATCGACGACATCCGCGGCGGGGCCGGAGCCCTCGACGTCGTCGTCCTGGCGGGCTCGGCGCCGACCTCGGGGAGCAAGACCCCTGAATGCGACACGATCACCGGACTCGCAGGAGTCAACTCCTGTACGACATGGACGCTCACGGCGGCGAGCGACGGCGACAACCCCCAGGTCAACACCGATGTCCGCAACGCCGAGTTCGTCTACTTCGCCGGCGGCGACCAGTGCCGCTACGCCGCCTGGAAGGGAACCGCCCTGGAGGCGTCCGTCGAGTCAGTCGTCGCCAAGGGCGGAGGGTCCGGCGGCGGCAGCGCGGGGCACCACATCAACAGCCCGGTCGTCTACGACGCGTGCAAGGGCAGCGTCACCAGCGCCGAGGCGCTCGCCAACCCCTACGACCGGTACATCAGCTTCACCACCGGCATGTTCGAGTGGGCGAACTACGGAGCCGTCGTCAACGACTCGCACTTCGTCACCCGTGACCGCATGGGCCGGACCATGGCGTTCCTCGCCCGATCGGTAAAGGACGGCCTTGCACCCGGAGGTGCCGCCTGGGGCGTGGGGGTCGAGGAGGGGGGCGGTTCCCTCTTCCTCGACCGCAACGGAACGGCCACCCAGTACGGCAAGGACGCGTATGTCGTCCTCGCCGATCACCAGCCGGAGCAGGCCGTCGCCAGGAAACCGCTCACCTACTCGGGCTTCAAGATCTGGCGCCTGACGCCCGGCTCGACCTTCGACTTCAAGAACCGTCCGACGTGCGGCTACTACCTGCGGAGCGTCACGAACGGCGTCGCCGACGCGAACCTCTACAGCGGCACGCCGATGACCGACTGCGGCAGCCAGGGCGGCGGGGCCACGCTGGCCGAGAGCGAACCGAACGACACCCGGGACACCGCTGACGACGCGACCGGGCTCGCCTCCCCCGCATCCCTGACCGGCGACATGAAGTCGACCAGCGACCGTGATTACTTCAAGGTGTCGGTGAACGCCGGACAGACCGTCTCGGTGAACTGCGCCGTGCCCTCGGCCTACGACGCCGACGTGTACTGGCTCGACGCGAAAGGAAGCACGCTGGAGCGGTCCGTCAACGACGGTGCCGGCGCGGACGAGTCCCTGTCCTTCACTCGCACCGGCTCCGGTACGGGCACCTACTACCTCGACATGGAAGCCTACAGCGGCTCCGGTTCCGCGACGTACGCCTGCACCGTGACGAAGAGCTGAGACGACCGCGTCCCGCGCGGCCCGACCGGATGCGGTCGGGCCGCGCAGGACCGTCTGCGGAACCGGCCGCCCACCGGCAGGATGGCCCCGCACCACGTGCCTCACCTGGGCCGGGCGAGGCGCAGGGGGTCGAGCAGAAGGTCGACCCCCTCCTTCGGGAGCGCCCCTTCGCGCACCGCCAGCTCCCGGACGGGAACGCCCGTCGCCCGGCACTCACGGGCCAGGGCAGTGGCCTGCTGGTACCCGATCACCGGGTTGAGCGCGGTCGCGAGACCGGCGCTCTGCTCCACCAGGACGCGCAGGCGTTCCTCGTCGGCCTCGATGCCGACGACGCAGCGTGCGGCCAGCAGGCGGCAGGCCGCGTCGAGGCGATTGACCGAGTTGAGCAGGTGATGGGCCATCAAGGGCTCGAAGGCGTTCAGCTGGAGCTGACCGGCCTGGGCTGCCGCAGAAACGGCGGCATCCGCTCCGACGACGTCGAAGCAGACCTGGTTGACGGCTTCGGGCATCACCGGATTGACCTTTCCCGGCATGATGCTCGATCCCGCCTGCAGCTCGGGCAGCCGTATCTCGCCGAGCCCCGCCCCGGGGCCGGAGGCGAGCAGTCTGAGGTCGCTGCACATCTTGGACAGGCGCAGGGCGAACTGCCTCAGGGCCCCCGAGAGCCGGAGGAAACCGCCCACACCCTGGGTGCTTTCGACCAGGTCACGGGCGGCTCGAACCGGGAATGCCGAGATGGCGCGGAGGTGGTGGACGGCGAGACGGGCGAAGCCGTCGTCCGCGTTGAGACCGGTGCCGATCGCCGTTCCCCCCAGATTCACCTCCAGCAGGGAGTCGGCGGCCAGGCGGATGAAGTCGGCGTCGTCCCGCACGGTGAGGGCGAATGCGTCGAACTCCTGGCCCAGCGTCATGGGCACCGCGTCCTGCAGCTGAGTGCGGCCGAGCTTGACCGTCTTCGTGAACGCCCCTCCTCGCTCGACGAAGGCGTTGCGCAATACGGCCATCCCGTCCAGCAGGTGCCCCGCGGCAGAGTGGAGGGCGAGCTTGACGGCGGTGGGGTACACGTCGTTGGTGCTTTGGGAGCGGTTCACGTCGTCGTGGGGATGCAGGTGCTCGTAGCTGCCGCGCGCGTGCCCCAGAAGCTCCAGGGCGCGATTGGCGATGACCTCGTTGGCGTTCATGTTCGCCGACGTGCCCGCTCCGCCCTGGAGGACGTCGACCACGAACTGGTCCAGCAGCCGACCCCCGCGGATCTCCCGGCAAGCGGCCACAATGGCGCGCGCCCTCTCCTCGGGAAGGGTGCCGAGGTCGAGGTGAGCGAGTGCGGCCGCCTCCTTCACCGCAGCAAGCGCCACGACGAGCTCGGGATGCACCGCGAGAGGCAGGCCCGTGAGGGGAAAGTTCTCCAGCGCGCGAAGCGTGTGGATGCCCCAGTAGACGTCCTCCTTCACCTCTCGCACACCGATCACGTCCTTCTCCTCGCGGCGCATCTTCGCTCCTTCGCCCTCGGCACCCCGGCCCTCTGCCGTACGCCCCACAGTTTCATTCATTACAGAACTGCTGCGCAAGCGGCAATTCGAATCTCTCGTTACTTTTTCGGATGGGCGCCCCGGGCACGGGCGGACAGCGGTGCCCCGGACTTCCGGCACGGACGGCGGAGCCGACACGGGGGGTGCAGGGGCAACACGGGCAAGCACGTCAGCGAAACCGCCGCCGGAATCCGAGTAGCAGGAGGGGAGTCGACACGCGATCGAACAGGTGCGGGTGACGGGGAGGACGCCGTGCCGGCGCAGCACGGATGATCCGGAGGGTGCCGCGGGGCGGTGTCCCTGCGCCTCGACTGCACCACACACCTTCCCGCCCCCACCACGCGGACAGCTCCAGGACCCGGCGCATCGTGGCGATGGAGTCCGGGGCGTCCGAGGACTTCCACGCCGTGGTGGTCTGCCGGGAGCCGTTGCCCTCGCGCAGCATTCGCCGCCTCATCTCGCGGCCGACCGCCGGAACGACCTTCTGCCGGACCAGACGCTCGGCGGGTTCGGTCAGGCTCCGGGTGGAGGAGGCGACGACCTTCCAGTCGATGGGGGGACGAACGCTCCCGGACGACGCCGTACGGCCACTTCCACGATCACGGCCCCGGAGGCAGCCTGCCGTGCAACCGACGCACGATCAATCATCTGCCCAACGGTCCGACAAGGGCGGAGCAAGCGATCACCGGGTTGCCCACGAGACCGATGGCCTTCATTCTGGTGTGGTGTCGGCACCGATCGGCGCGAGGACCATGTCGACCAGGTGATCGAGGGCCGCAGCCGCGCCGGGGTCCTGGAACTGCGCTTCGGGAGCGGACTCGGGCGCCGTCCTGCGGAGCTCGAGCCAGCCCAGGTAGGCGGCGTATGCGGCGAGGGCCCGATGGCGCGCGTCCCGCGGCCCGAAGCCGAGGCCGACACACACCTCTTCGAGGAACACGAGCCGGGCCCGGGTGACGCGCGCGACGACCTCGGCAACGGCGGGATGCCCCGTCTGCGCGGCGAGGGCCGGCTCCAGCCCGGCGATCTTCTCGTCCCCCAGCGCCTCGGCGAACAGGGTCCGGGCCCGCGCCACGGGGTCGACTGTCCCCCGAACGGTCGCGATGACCTCCGTCGTACCGTGCCGTTCCCAGGTTTCGAGGGCGGCCACGAGAAGGGCTTCCCGATTCGCGAAGTGCCAGTAGAAACTGCCGCGGGTGACACCGAGTTCCCTGGCGAGCACGTCCACCGCCACCGCGGCGACACCGTCACGGGCAAGTGCCCGGAGCGCCGCCATCGTCCAGTCGTCCTTGCTGACCTTGCCCTTCGCCATGCCCCGTACAGTACTGTACGGATATCCGTACAGTACTGTACGGAACTGTCCCGAGCACCGGTGGCAGACCTGTGGAGTGGGGAAGGGCGGCAGCATGAAGGCCATGGAATGGCTGCTCGGTTCGGCGGGCGGGAGTACGGGAAGCGGCACAGGGGCCGGCGTGGGCGAGGACGCCCGCGCCGCAGCCGGCTTCGCGGCGGCCGGCCTGGCGGCGGCGAGCGCTTTGCACGTGGTGTGGACCGTCTCGACCTGGCCGCTGGCCACCCGTGCCGAGTTCGCGGCCGTCGTGGTCGGCGTCGAGGAGAGCCGGCTGCCCTCGGCCCAGGGGACGCTGGTGGTCGCCGGACTGCTCGGCGCGGGCGCGTGGCTCGTGGTCACGGCCGCCCGGCCGACGCACCGCCTCGCTCCCTCACGACTGGTACGGACGGGCCTGTGGACGCTCTCCGGCGTGCTCACCGCCCGCGGAGCGGGCGGCCTGCTGGTCTCCGGCTTCGACCTGAGGGACGTCCCCGCCGAGTTCCGGCACTGGGACCTCGCGCTCTACTCGCCGCTGTGCCTCACACTGGGCGGACTGACGGGCTATCTGGCGGTCCGCACCCGACCCGGACGACGCTCCAGGTGAGTGAGTCCGGTGTCCGCGCTGGTCGCGACCGCGGCGAAGGACACCCGTCGACCGGCGCCTGACGACCAACCCGGACGCTCTTCCGACAGCGCTGGATGCCGTTTCCCCAGCCCGGTGAGGGTACGACCGCTGTGCCGCCGGTCGAGGAGGGCACGGCCTTCGCGTGGGTCACCGCAGCAACATCGGTGGACGTTGCCGAACCCTCGTCGTCGTGCCAGAGCTCGGGGCGATGGGCACAGCCCTTCCACCAGCGCGGTGCTGCACTGACGTCGCCTGGTTGCAGGCAGTTCCGCATGTGGGGGCCGCTGGCGATCGCGCAGCGGTGGGCGGTCGACACGGCCCGCGAGAAGCTGGCGCGGGTGCCGGAAGTCGAACGGCTCTTGGGCGGGGTCCCCCGCACGATGGTGTCGCAACTGGTCCACGGCGACCTGTCCGGCCCCAACATGTTGCTGCGGGGCGAAGGGGTGGCCGCGCTCGTCGACTTCCACCCGCCGGTCCGTCGGGGAGCCCTCTGGTAGGTGGGCCGCCTCGCACCTCCGGACGGCCACAGCCCTGACCGCCGTGCCTGCTCCTGCTCCTGCTCCTGCTCCTGCTCCTGCTCCCACGAAGGACTGCCCGCATGCCCCGTGATCTCCAGGCCACCGATCCGAGCAGCCTGCGCACCGCCATGGTCGACCGTCTCGCCTCCACAGGTGTCCTGACCGACTCGCTGCTGCGCGATGCCCTGCTCCACGTGCACCGCGAAGTCCTGTTGCCGCACGCCTATGTGCGGGTCAGCGGCCCGGGTGCCGATCCGATCGATTGGCGCCTCCTCGACGGCTCCCACCCCGAGGACCGTCAGGAGTGGCTCGAACTGATTCACAGCGACGAGTCGATCCTGCTCCAGCGCGACGGCGAACCCCTCGACGCGCTCGGCCGCGGGCCGGTGACCGGCGGCCACATGACGTCCATGTCGACCTACGCCCCCGCCACCGTCGAAACCCTCCAGACCCTCCAGCTCGCTCCTGGCCGGCGCTACCTGGAGCTCGGGCCCGGTCCCGGCGTCTCCCTCGCGCTCGCCGCCACCGTCACCGGCCCGGGACTCGCCACCGGAGTGGAACGGGACGCGCACATGGCGGCCTTCGCCCAGCGAAACCTCGACCGGCTCGGCGTCGGTGCGACGGTGTTCGAAGGCGACGCGCTCGACGGGCAGGAAGGCCGGGCGCCGTACGACCTGATCCACTCCGGCATCGGCGTCCCGTGCGTCCCGCCCGCGTGGGTGGAGCAACTCGCGGCCGGTGGGCGTCTGCTGACCACGCTGGTGACCCGGACGCCGAGCTGGCCCGGGCAGCTCCTCGTCACCCGCTCCGGTCGGGGCCGAATCGAAACGGTCCTTCAGGGGCGGGCGCGGGGTTACCGGCCGATGCTGGGCTACCGGTCGTTGGGTTCCCTGGACCACCGCGCGCGGATCAAGGCCAACCCCGGCACGGCGCGACCCACCCGGTTCGTCCCGCCGCCGGACGAGGCCCACGGCTACTGGCTCGCCGTCGCGCACTGCGCGCCGGGCCTGGTGCGGGACTTCCAGGCCGACACGATGACGATCGTCGCCCCCGAGGACGGCTCCTGGGCCGTGGCCGGTCCTGATGACGGCATCGTCCGCGTCCACGGGCCGCGCGACGTCTGGGCCGAACTCGAAGACGTACATGCCCGTTGGGAGCGGGCGGGACTTCCTGAGACGTACCGGGTCGCCCTCTCCGAGGACACCGGGATCCAGCACGTCGTCTCAGGCCCCGGGCCGAAGGCACTGAGCTGGACACTTCCGCCCCTGGCCCTCGTGCCGCCGCAGACGTCATGACCGCGCCACCGGGGCGCCACCGCGCGGCCGTACGCGTACCGCAGGACGTCATCGACTGCGGAGCCGCCTCGTTTTTTACGTCTGCATGTTGGATAAACCTCGCCGCTGAGCGATCGGACGTCCTAGGCTGGTCCTCGCAGCTGGTTCGCCCCGTCCGCCAGGCGGGAGCGTCGCAAGAGGGAACCCGGTGGGAATCCGGGACTGCCCCGCAGCGGTGAGCGGGAACGACCGCCGTCATACGCACTGGGTCCGGACAACGGTCCTGGGAAGCGACGGCCAGTAGGTGTCCTCCGCCAGGAGGACGTGCCCGCGAGTCCGAAGACCTGCCCGTTGCCCACGCACGGTCGTATGCCGTGCGCGGACATCCCGGTGACCTCGTGGGCGGGTCGGCGTACACAGCGAGCGGCACATCCGGCGTTTCCGGTCCGGTGCTCCGCACCTCCTGTGGCTCCTTCGCGTCCGCCTCCCGTCTCCGGGATGTTGTGGACACATCTCGCGAAGGAGAGTTCCGTGACAGCCCAGTCCGTAGCCACGGCAGCACGAGCCACCGTGTACGGCTACCCCCGCCAGGGTCAGAACCGCGAGCTGAAGAAGGCCGTCGAGGGCTATTGGAAGGGCGGTGTCACCGCCGATGCCCTCCGGGAGACGGCGGCCGGCCTCCGCCGTTCCCGCTGGCAGGAGTTGGTCGACGCCGGCATCCACGAGGTGCCGACGGGAGACTTCTCCTCCTACGACCACGTTCTGGACACCAGCATCATGGTCGGTGCCGTGCCCGCACGCCACCGCGCCGCCGTCGAGGCGGATGCGCTCGACGGGTACTTCGCGATGGCCCGCGGCACCCAGGACGTGGCCCCGCTGGAGATGACCAAGTGGTTCGACACCAACTACCACTACTTGGTGCCCGAACTCGGCCCGGACACCGTCTTCGCCGCCGACTCGACCAAGCAGGTCGCCGAGCTGAGGGAAGCCCTCGCCCTCGGCCACACTCCCCGGCCGGTCCTGGTCGGCCCCCTCACCTATCTGCTGCTCGCCAAGCCGGCCCCGGGCGTCGTGACCGACTTCGAGCCCCTGACCCTTCTCGACCGGCTGCTGCCGGTCTACGCCGAAGTCCTCGCCGATCTGCGCGCGGCCGGCGCCGAATGGGTCCAGCTGGACGAACCCGCCCTGGTACAGGACCGCACACCGGCCGAGCTGAATGCCGCCGCCCGCGCCTACCGTGAACTGGGCGGTGCCACCGACCGGCCCAAGCTGCTCGTCGCCTCGTACTTCGACCGGCTGGGCGATGCCCTCAAGCTGCTCGCCGCCGCCCCGGTGGAGGGCCTCGCCCTGGACTTCACCGAATCCGCCGCCGTGAACCTGGAGGACCTTGCCGCGATCGGCGGGCTGCCCGGCAAACGCCTGGTCGCAGGCGTCGTGAACGGCCGCAACGTCTGGATCAACGACCACCAGAAGTCCCTGGCCACCCTGGGCACCCTCCTCGGGTTGGCCGACCGGGTCGACGTCGCCGCGTCCTGCTCCCTGGTGCACGTCCCCCTGGACGCAACCGCGGAGCGCGACATCGCACCCCAGATCCGACGCTGGCTGGCCTTCGCCCGTCAGAAGAGCACCGAAGTCGCCACCCTCGCCCGCGGCCTCGCCCAAGGCACCGGTGCGATCGCCGCCGAACTGGCCGCCAACCGCGCCGACCTCGCCTCACGAGCCGGCTCCGTCCTCACCCGCGACCCCGCGGTCCGTGCCCGTACCAAGGCCATCACCGACGCGGACGGTCGGCGCTCCCAGCCGTACGCCGAGCGCTCCGCGGCCCAACGCGCCCATCTGGAGCTGCCGTTGCTGCCGACCACGACCATCGGCTCGTTCCCGCAGACCGGCGGGCTCCGTGCGAGCCGTGCCGACCTCCGGGCCGGCCGGATCGACACCGCCGGATACGAAGGCCGCATCGAGGACGAGATCCGCGAGGTCATCTCCTTCCAGGAGAAGACCGGCGTCGACGTCCTGGTGCACGGCGAGCCCGAACGCAACGACATGGTGCAGTACTTCGCCGAGCAGCTGACCGGCTACATCGCCACCCAGCACGGCTGGGTCCAGTCCTACGGCACCCGGTACGTCCGCCCTCCCGTCCTCGCCGGTGACGTCTCCCGTCCCGAACCGATGACGGTGCGCTGGACCACATACGCCCAGTCTCAGACCTCCAGGCCGGTCAAGGGCATGCTGACCGGTCCGGTCACGATGCTCGCGTGGTCCTTCGTGCGGGACGACCAGCCGCTGGGCGACACCGCCCGGCAAGTGGCGCTGGCCCTGCGCGACGAGGTGAACGACCTGGAGGCGGCCGGGACCTCGGTCGTCCAGGTCGACGAGCCGGCGCTCCGCGAGACCCTGCCGCTCCGGGCCGCCGACCACCCCGCCTACCTGGCCTGGGCGACCGAGTCCTTCCGACTGACCACCAGCGGCGTACGACCGGACACCCAGATCCACACGCACATGTGCTACGCGGAGTTCGGCGACATCGTCCGGGCCATCGACGAGCTCGACGCCGACGTCATCAGCCTGGAGGCGGCCCGTTCCCACATGCAGGTGGCCGACGAACTGGCCGAGCACGGCTACCCGCGCGAGGCCGGTCCGGGGGTCTGGGACATCCACTCCCCGCGCGTCCCGGGCGTCGACGAGATCGCCGTGCTCCTGCGCAAGGGCCTGGCCGCCATCCCGGCCGAGCGCCTGTGGGTCAACCCGGACTGCGGGCTCAAGACCCGCGGCTGGCCGGAGACCCGCACCTCCCTGGAAAACCTCGTCGCCGCAGCCCGCACGGTCAGGGCGGAGTTGACGGTCCACAACGATTGACGCCCGAGGTCCGGGCCGAACGCACCGTCGTCCGGCCCGGACGCCCTCGGAGTACGAAGCCTTCGGGGCGCACGCCGCTTCAGACGACCGTGCGCGTCCGACACCGATCACGGGAACGATCCGGCGACGCCCCGCGTTGCCCCGGGGCTTGCCGCGAACAGCGACCCGAAGGACTCACGTGCCCGAAGCAACGTCCGACACCAGCCCCGGGACCACCGCCCTCGCACCGCTCCCGCCGCTCACCGCCCAGGCCGAACGCCTGATCGAGCTGGGCGTGCACGAACTCGCCGGGATCTCCGCCGCCGCGTTGCGTGCCTTCGCCGAGGGCGCCCACGGGGACACGGGCGACGCCCTGCTCGCCGTCGACCCGAATCGTGTCCCCGCCTCTGCCCTGGCGCCCCTGCCCGACCGTGACGGCAAGCCCGGCTTCGTCGTCGTCGACATGCTCGACGTCGACGAGTTCGCGCCCACCGACAGCGCCAAGGTGCCCGACGGGCCGCTCTACCTCGTCACCGGCATCGACCGCGGCGACCACATGGCCAACTGGAGTCCCGAAGAGGCGCTGCCCGCGCTCACCGAGGCGGGCCGCACCCCCCTGCTCCTGACCGAAGGAATCCACTGGGTGCTCCAGCAGCCCGCGGCGCTGGAGCGCAACCACTGCTTCATGACCATCGGGGCCCGACTGCGCAAACCGAACGGCACCTTCGACGCCCGCACCCCCGCCATCTGGATCAGCAACGGCACGGGGCGGGACGGCCGCGAACGCCGCAACGCCCCCAAGATCGGCTGGTGCTGGTGGGGCAACCGGCACACCTGGCTGGGCTTCGGCTCGGCAACCGGCCGGACGACGACCTAGCAGCGGGTAGGCGCGTTCTCCACGGGCGCGTCCGGCCCCACCGGACGCGCCCGCTCCCATGCTTCGGACGGAGGCACGGTGGTCGCCTGCCGAGCAGGGCGTGCTGACCGTCGCTTCGTCGCTGCCGTCCCGTGCCGCCCCTGGTGTCCTCGACGTCGTACGGACTGCGGTCCATGGCATCGGCGCCCGGTGGCGCGGGCCGCTTCGACGGGAGCCACGCCCTCCCCGACGTTCGTGCGGGTGCGGTCCTCGGGGTGAGCGGGTCCGTGACGTGCTGCCGCCCGGACCGACCGGGCCGCGGGGCACGGACCGGTGCAGGCACGGGCCCGTGGCCCGGAGAGGACGGGCCGGGCACGGGCGGGGCTTCTCGGATCGAGTCGCGCCTTCCCGAATATCGGGTCAAGCTCGTCTATGTGTCCCCTTTCATAGGCAATCACCCCGTACCGCGATCGTCAGGAAGGGCGCCGCACCGAGGAGGCGGAAGTGGGCGGGTCCGTCACCATCGGACACGACGGTGCCCGGCTGACGGACGGAACCCTCCAGGGCGGTGCGGGAACTCCGAGGCAGCCACACCGTGCACCTCGACGGCCGGGTGGTCGTGAGGGGCGACGCCGGACGGGCCCACGGTCGACCCCGACGACCGCACCGCGGACCCCAGCGCGCTGAAGCCCGGATCCACCACGGTCACGGCCGCGGCGACTGAGGTCACCGACGACAAGTCGACGGCAGCGGCGCGACCGCACGGCGACACCGGTCTCAAGGCCTCCCCTCCGCAGCGAGGAGCAGAACGAAGCAACCGAACGGCTCGCCGGGCCGCACCCGTGCGGCCCGACCGCACCGCACCACGCACCGCCCCCACGGGCGTCCCGCCCCCGTCCCCCACCGGCCATGGCCGCCCTCACCACCAGGAAGGCACCCGATGGATCCCCTGCTCACCCCGGACCAGCTCGCCGAACTGCGCCGTCCCCGGCCCTATCCCGCCCTCTCGTTGCTGATGCCGACCCACCGCCGCGAGCCGGAGAACGCGCAGGACCCCGTGCGTCTGCGCAACCTCGTGGCCCGGGCGGAGAGGGCATTGGAGAACGACCCCGACGTGTCGCGCGAACAGCGCGCCGAGATCGTCGACCGGCTGGGACGAGCCGTCGGCGAGGTCGATCTGGCCCATGCGCAAGACGGCCTGGTGATCTTCGCGGCCCGGGGCGAGCACCACGTGTGGTCGCTCGCCCGCTCCGTGCCCGAGCGGGTCGTGCTCGCCGACACCTTCCTCACCCGCAACCTCGTGGCGGCGCACGCGGCCGAGCACCCGTACTGGGCGCTCGCGGTGGCTGCCGACCGGGTCTCGCTGTGGGACGGCACCCCTGAGCGGACCACCGAGCACTCCGGGGACGGGTTCCCGCTCACACGGAGCCTTGAAGATCCGGACGCGGAACGCGAGCAACGCATCGGAGACCTGCCCAGCACCTTCCAGGACGAGGCCACCCGCCGGTTCTTGCGCGAGGCGCACGACAAGCTGCGGACCGTCCTCGCCCGCGCGCCCCGCCCGCTGTACGTGATCGGCTCGACCGCCGCACTCGCGCTCCTGGAGGAGCTCGGCCCACTGGGCCCGGGCACGGTGACCATCCCGCACGGTGGACTCGCCGACGGGCCGGCCGGCGCGATCTCCGAGGCCGTGGAGCCGGTTCGCACCGCGCGCGAGGCGGCCTCGACGGCCACGATCACCGCCGAGCTGGAGGCGGCACGGGGCCGGAGGGAGTTCGCGGGCGGACTCGACGAGGTGTGGCAGGCCGTGCAGGAGGGACGCGTACGCTTGCTGGCCGTCGAGGAGCACTACCGGACGGTGGTGCGGGAGGAGGGAGGCCATCTGGAGCCCTCCGCGACCGACCAGCCCGGAGCGCGGGACGACATGGTCGACGAGATCGTCGAGCAGGCCTTGGAGAAGGGGGCCGAGATCCTCTTCGTACCCGACGACGCACTGGCCGCACAAGGACACATCGCCGGAGTGCTGCGGTACTGACCGCCGTCCGAAGGGGCCGGTCCCGAGACGACCGGCCCCCACGGGACCGTCCGTGACGCCCCCTACCGAAAAGGCGCGACCGTGAATCCCTCACCCGAGCGGCTCGGCCGCCCGGTCCGCTCCCGGGCCGTGCGCGCAGCGGCTTCCCTCGTCCTCATCGGCTTCGGCACGGTGGTCGTCGTCGCCTGCGGATCCGACGGCGACGACACGAGCGGACCGAGTTTCAGCGAGCGCCCGACCGTCCCCGTCACCGACTCCTTCAGCGGAATACCTCCCTCCGCACTCGCCTCTTCCGCCTCCGCGGCCATCGAGTCGGCCCGGGCGTCCGCCTCGTCGGCCGCGGCCTCCGCGTCCGCCAGGGAAGCGTCGCGCAAGGCGTCGATCGGTGCCGAGGTCGAACGCTCGCGCCGTGCGGCCGAGGAGGCGCTGCAGGACGTGCAGGGCCGGGGGAACGCCCTGGACGAGGTGGCCCTGACCGGCAAGCCCCGAACGGATGCCGGCGGAATCGCGACCGCAATCGTCACCATCACCAACAAGACGCAGAACACCGCCTCGTACGCCGTCCAGGTCGACTTCGTCGATGCGGCGGGCAAGGTCGTCGAAACACAGTTCGTCGGTGAGGAGGGCCTCGCTCCCGGCCAGCGCAGACAGCCCTTGGTCATCAGCCGACAGCCGCCGGAGCCCGTCCTCACGGCGCGACTGGCCAAGGCGCAGCGGTACTGACAGTCCTTCCGCAAGGAGATCCGCATGTCCGAACTCATCGTCCTCGGCTACGAGGACCGCTCCGCCGCCGACAAGGCGTTCGCCGAGGTGCAGCGGCTCAGCAAGGACCACGTGGTCGAGCTGTCCGGACTCGCCGTCGTGTCGGTCGACGAGGACGGCAAGACCCATGTGGACACACCGGCCAAGACCGAGGGCATCGCCCTGTCCGCGACCGCCGGTGCCCTGTGGGGCATGGTCCTCGGCATCCTCGTCCTCACCCCGGGGATCGGCGTCGTGGGTGCGGCCGTCGGAGGTCTGATCGGCAAGCTCCAGCAAGTGGGCGTCAACAGCAAGTTCCGCGAGAAGGTCCAGGAGCTGCTCCGGCCCGGCTCGTCCGCGGTCGTGATCATGGCCACCAAGGTCACGGAGGACCGGTTCGCCGCCGCGATGGGGCCCTTCGGCGGAGAACTGCTCAAGACCTCCCTCTCCGAGCAGGGGGAGCGGGAGATCGCGGAACAGCTGGCCGGTCCCGGAGCCGCCGCCTGACCCGACGGCCGGCTCGTTGACGAGGGGGCCGGTGCCGGCTCCCCTTGGAACCCGACCGGGACCCGGTCGCTCGGTGCGCGTCGGAACACGACCGGTGCGGACCGGCGGAAGGCGCCCACGATGAGGAGGCACCGCGCCGGACCCCGCCCCGCCGCCGTCTTCATCCGGTCAGCCGGGAGGCTCCCGCCGGGCTGCCCGGACCCAACCCTCGTCGAGGTGCACCGTCCAGGCTCCTCCCACTGGCCGGTGCAGTTCGACCAGGGTCGCAACGTCTGCGATGGCCGCCGGGGCGTCGGACAGCAGCAACGGCGAGCCCGGGAGGCCGTTGCGGATGGAGGTCGGCAGCTCGCCGTTGCAGCTGAAGGCGTGGAGCGGCGGAGGCTCCGCCCCGAACCATGCGGGGCGGTTCTCCTCCGCCCACGCAGCTGCGGCGTCGACACGATCCACAGGCGCCAGCAGGTGCTCGGGAGCGGAGCCGTCACTGAACTGCACGAGGAAGCCCTCAGCGTCCACGGCCCACCCACCCCATGCGCATCCAGGTCGGGGATGCCGCAGGATCGCCGTCATTCCCCCACCGCATCCGGGACGCGCGCCGGGTGAAGATCCACGGGGAACGGACCGGAGGGCAGCGCGGTCGCGGGGATCCCGTGGTGCTCCGTACGGGCGAGCCGTGGCGGTCGTGCGGTCCCGGGCGAGGACGCCGCCGAAGGGTCGGGGAAACCGAACCTCCGTTCCGGTGCGCGGGGGAGCACACTGGCAGGAGGGGGCGGAAGGTCTGTCCCGCCCGGGGTTCGACCGGTCCCGCCCGCTCGCGGAAGAGGGTGCCCGAATGCCCAGAGCTCGGTCCTCGGCCCGCTCGCGCTACGCCCCCGACCGGGGGCTCGCGACGCGCATGGCGACGACGATGTTCCTGATCGGCCTGCTGTACGTGGTCTTCGTCGGCGTCCTACTGGTGCTGCTGCGCGGGGCCTGGCCGATCGTCCTGCTCCTCACCGGCGTGCTCTTCGTCGGGCAGTTCTGGTTCAGCGACCGGATCGCCGCGCTGGGCATGGGGGCGCGCGAGGTGACCCGCGAGCAGGCGCCCGAGCTGCACGGCACCGTGGACCGGATCTGTGCCCTGGCCGACATGCCGAAGCCGAAGGTGGCGATCGCCGAGAGCGACGTGCCGAACGCGTTCGCCACCGGCCGCGGCGAGAAGACCGCGCTGGTCTGCGTCACGACCGGCCTGCTGCGACGCCTGGAGCCGGAGGAACTGGAGGGGGTGTTGGCGCACGAGATGTCGCACGTGGCGCACCGGGACGTCGCGGTGATGACCATCGCGTCCTTCCTCGGCGTCCTCGCGGGCATGATGACGCGGGTCGCGCTCTACAGCGGTCTCGGTCGCAGCCGGGACAGCACCCTGGGCCTCGCCGTGATCCTCGTCCCCGTGATCAGCGCGGCCGTCTACGTCGTCAGTTTCCTGTTGACCCGAGTGCTGTCCCGCTACCGCGAGCTGGCTGCCGACCGTGCCGCCGCGCTCCTCACGGGCCGCCCGTCGGCACTCGCTTCGGCGCTCACCAAGGTCAGCGGGGAGATGGCCCGGATCCCGACGAAGGACCTGCGCAAGGCGGAGCCGTACAACGCCTTCTGGTTCACGCCCGCCTTCTCCTCCAAGGAGAGCCTGAGCCGGCTGCTCTCCACCCACCCGCCCCTGGAGCAGCGCCTCGAACAGCTCACGCGGATCTCGGCGCAGCTCGGTGGGGCGTGACGGCGGTGGGACTGCTCGACAGCATCCTCGGGCGCAGTCGGCAGGTACGGCCCGATCTGGATCGCCTCTTCGGTCTGCCGGCCGCGGCGCTCACCCTGCGGGCGGGCACGGGCTTCGTTCCGACGGGCGCCGGGTCGGTGTGCTTCGCCGCGGTGGAGGGCGGGGCCTTCGTGCGCCTGAAGGGAGAGGTGCGGGATCTCCTCGACGTCGAGGTGCTGGCCGGATCCGATGGGGACGCGGGTCACGACGAGGACGGGAGCGGCGAGCCGGGAGCGCACCCCGTGACGTACTCCTCGGACGCGTACGGCTACACCTGGCTGACCGTACGACGTCCTGCCGAGGACCTGATCACGCTGGTCAACGATCTGCACGCGGTCAACACGCTCCTTGAGGAAGCCGGTTTCGGCCCCAATCTGCTCTGCTCCCTGACCGCATTCCGCGCCCCGGCGTCCGGGGCGCGGGGCCCGGAGGTGGAGGGGGACCGCACGGACGGCCCGGGAGCCGATGGGCACCGGGCGCGCGACCTCGCGCTCGTGTACCTCTACAAGCGCGGCACCTTCTACCCCTTCGCCCCGCGCACCGATCGCGCCGAGAGCCGAGACAACGTCCTCGAACTCCAGGTCAGGGGCCTGCTCACCGATGACCTCGCGATGGAGCCGGACATGGAGCGGTGGTTCCCGGTCTGGGGTGCGCCGGGGCTCGGCGGGGTGGAGGACGCGCCGCGACCTTGAGCGCCGTTCGACCGGGCCCCACCGGTCGAACGGCGATGGCGTGGGGGCGCATCGCCACCGATGGCGGGGCGGTGGTAGGGGGGGAGGCAACCGGTCTTCCCCGGCCACCGCGGGGCCGTTCAGCGGAGCCAGGAGCGGGTGAGCGCCCGGACCTCGGAACCGTCGAGGTCGGTCAGCGTGGTGCCGACGAACTCCCGGGCCCATGCGGAGGTCTGTACGCGGAACGGGGGCCGGTCCCCGGTCAGCGCCTCGACGATCGGGGCTGCGGCCTCGAACGGGGTCTGGGCGTTGCCGAAGGACTTCTGGGTGCGGGCGACGTACGCCTGGAGCGCCGGGGCGTACGGTCCGGCCGCGGCGAGCAGGGCCGGGACGTCCAGGCCGACGTTGGCGACGAACTCGCTGGCCACCGCGCCCGGCTCGACCACGACGACGTCGACGCCGACGGTGTCGGCAACGGGATCGAGTGACTGCATGAAGCCCTCGACCGCGAACTTCGCCGCACAGTAGGCCTCGTTGAAGGGCTGACCGACCGCGCCGCCCACGCTGGTGACGGTGATCACCCGCCCCCGGGACGCCCGCAGGTGCGGCAGCGCGGCGCGGGTGGTGGCGACCACTCCGAAGAAGTTGACCTCCATGGTGGCGCGCACGTCGTCGAGGCCCATTTGCTCGATGGTGCCGACCTGTGCGGCACCGGCGTTGTTGACCAGTGCATCGAGGCGTCCGTGCTCGGCGATCACCTCGTCCAGGCAGGTGGCGATGGACTCGCCGTCGACGACGTCCAGGCGCTTGACCTGGATCCGGTCGGTGACGGCGTGCTCGGCTGCCGCTTCGAGCAGGGCCGCGGCCTTTCCGGTGTCGCGCATGGTGGCGACGACGGTCCAGCCGGCCCGGGCGGCGACCACGGCAGTGGCCAGTCCGATTCCGGAAGAGGTGCCGGTGATCAGAACGGTCTTCTTGCTGGTCATCAAGGGGTCTCCTTGCCTGTCGAACGGAGCGCCGGCCCATAACCGGGGAACTCCCCGTTTAATCGGGAGGCTAACCGGGGAGCTCCCCGTTTGTCTAGATAGACTGGACCCCGACGAAGGGAGCAGCCTTGACCACCCAGCCGAGCGTCTTGCGCGCCGATGCCCGCCGCAACCGGGAGCGCATCCTCGAAGCAGCCGTACGCGCCTTCACCGAGAGGGGCGCGGACGTTCCGATCGACACCATCGCCAAGGCCGCCGGCGTCGGCTCGGCCACGCTCTACCGCCACTTCCCCACGCGCGGGGCGCTGGTCGAGGCCGCCTACCGCAACGAGCTGGCCCGGGTCTGCGACAGCGCCGCCGAACTGCTGGCCGACCTCCCCCCTGATCGGGCCCTGCGCCTGTGGATGGACCGGTTCATCGACTACCTGGCCGCCAAGCAGGGCATGGCGGACGCCCTGAGGGCCGCCGTCGCGTCCGGCGCGGACCCCTTCGCCGAGACCCTCGACCGGCTCGGCGCGGCGATCGACTCGCTTCTCCGGGCAGGAGCCGAGGCCGGCCTCCTGCGCTCGGACGTCGACCCCTTCGACGTGGGCCTCGGCCTCGCCGGTGTCGCCCTGATCACCAGCTCTCCGGCCCAGCGGGACCGGTCCGGCCACCTCCTCGACCTGCTCCTCGACGGACTGCGCCACGGGGCGTCCGGATAGCGCCCGAACTGGTGGTTTCGATCGCGTTCCGCATCCGATCGGAACCGGTCTCCCCCACCGCCCGTCACCGTCATCGACACCCCGTCTTCCCCCCGCCGAACCGCCCCGGTGGCCGTGGAAGAGCGGCACCGGAGGCGTGTCCCCCAGGAAGTGAGGCATCCATGGCGCCGTACGACGTCAAGCGGGAACGGAAGGAGTTCTACGCGCCCAAGAACACGGCGTGGGCCGTCGTGGACGTTCCCGAGCAACGGTTCATCGCCGTCGACGGCACGGGCAACCCCAACACGGCGCCCGCCTACGCCCACGCGGTCGAGGCCCTCTACGCGGTGGCCTACACCCTCAAGTTCACCGGCAAGCACACGGAGGGCGGCGATTTCGTCGTGGCCCCGCTCGAAGGGCTGTGGTGGGCGGACCGGCCCGAAGCCTTCACCAGCGGGGCCAAGGACACCTGGAGCTGGACCATGCTCATCAGCATGCCTCCCTGGATCACCGAGGAGGCGATCGAGGAGGCCAAGCAGACCGTGCTGGCCAAGAAGAAGGTCCCCGCGGTCTCCCGGCTCCGGTGCCTCACCCTCCACGAAGGCCCCAGCGCCCAGGTGCTGCACGTCGGCCCGTACGACGACGAGGCGCCCGTGCTGCACGAGCTCCACCACTCCTACCTCGACGCCCACGGGCTGCGCCCGTCGGGGGTGCATCACGAGATCTACCTCAACGATCCCCGCAGGACCGTCCCCGAGAAGTTGAGGACCGTCCTGCGCCAACCGGTCCAGGCCCTCGACCGCTAGATGAGTGAGTCCGATGTCTTCAGTGGTCGTAGGCGATCAGTGAGCGTTTGATTGGGGCACCGATGGTCCAGTTGTGCCAGATGCCGGCGGCGAGGGCGAGGAGTCGTTGGCCGGTGCGGGCGAAGACTCCGGCCGGGGTTCTGCCGCCGTGCTGTTCCAGGCTGAGCTGGCCTTTGAGGGTGTCGATGACGGCCTCGATCCATTGCCGGACCTGGGCGACCTTGCCGTGCCGGACCGGTTCGTCCTTACGATCCGGCCGCACGAGATGGGCTCCGAGCCGCTCGTTGACGAAGGTCTCGAACTCCTTCCCGGCAAAGCCCTTGTCGGCGAGGATCACCTGGCCCTGGCGGACGAGGTGGTGGTCGCGTTCCAGCAGCGCGGCCATCACCTCGCGTTCGCCGATCTTGGGGTTGGCCAGGCACCAGGTGACGGGCATGCCCTCGGCGGTGGTGACCAGGTAGAGCCGGAATCCCCAGAAGAAGCGGGAGTGGGAGCGGCAGTAGCCGTAGCCGCAGTGCCCGGCGAGGTCGGAGCGTTTGACGGTCTCGCGGGAGGCCGCGCAGGGCAGGGGGGTGGAGTCGATCAGCCGCAGGTCGTCGTGCCAGGTCGGGACCTGCCGGACCAGTGCCTCGATCACGTGGCTGATCAGCGGACCGGCGGCGTTGAGGCGCTTGTTGTAGGCGGACTGCTGGGGCAGGTAGCGGAAGAGGTGTCCCAGCCGGGCGTGGGCGAAGCGGATCCAGTGCCGGGCCGAGGGGAAGCCGAGCAGGACCTGGGCGACGGCCAGGCACAGCAGTTCGGCGTCCGTCAGTTTCGGGGGTCGCCCGATCCGGCGACGAGGGGCCACATGGTCGTCGATGAACACGTACAGTGCCGCCAGAAGGGCGTCCAGGTTTGTCTTCACACACTGACCAACGGGCGCCCTTCGCCATGGTCGCGACCAGCACGAACATCGGACTCACTCATCTAGGTCACACGGCCGCTCCGCTGCCGTGCCTGCCGCCGTCGCGCCCCGGAACGCTGCACTGCTCCTTGCCGGCTCGTCGCCGTCCCGCGGCGAAGCGCTCGGGCCCGCGGGGCCCCGGACCGTCATCGGTCGTCTCCTCCCGGGGAGGAGGAGACGACGGTCGACATCACGACGTGCTGCTCCACCCCGCCGTGCCCGCGTACGCATCCAGCAGGTCCACCACGAAGACCAGGGTCGAGCCCGCCGGGATCAACGGCGAGGGGGACTGCTTGCCGTAGCCCAGCCTCGGCGGAACGACGATCTCGCGCCGACCGCCGACCCTCATTCCCCTCACCCCCCGGTCCCATCCCTTGATGACCCTCCCACTGCCCAGGGCGAACTTGAACGGCTCACCACGGTCCCAGGAAGCGTCGAACTCCTTCCCGGATCCGAAGGCCACCCCGACGTAATGGACCCTGAGCACCATGCCCGGCTTCGCCTCGACCCCGTCGCCGACGACCAGGTCCCGAACGGTCAGCTCGGTGGGAGCCTCGCCCTCCGGAACCTCGACCCGGGGCTTCGTCGGTTCGCTCATTGCAGCCTCATCACTCTCCGCCGGAAGCCGTCGCACGGACCGGCCGGGCACCTGGGCCCTCCACGTGTCCCGTGAACACGCTACCGAGGACGGGGATTCCCCGAGTGCATCCCGTCCAGCGGTACGGACCGCCGCGGGGTCCGTACCGCCACTCGCCCCCGCAGCGGCCCCCGCCCGTAGGGTTCCCGTCCCTCTCCCACCGCGGCCCCCAACTCCCCTGGCAGTCACGATCGCTGCGGCACGGAGGGCGAGACGAACGGCATCGAAGGGCACGGATCCCCTGCCGGTGGCCTGCGGCCGGAGCCTCCGGAGTCCCGCGTTAGGGTGATCCGCAACTCGTTCACCACCTTCGGCATCTGCAGCACCGCCGAGCCACTGGAGGACCTGCCCACCCCGGCCCGCTGCCGTCGTCCGACCCGTCCGCACAGGAGGACCGTTGCCCACCCCCCGCAGCTGGCTCACCAGCGCCCATGGCTCACCGTTCGGTGTGCACAACCTGCCCTACGGCGTCTTCACCGCAGCCGACCGGCCCGGCCGTCGCCGGATCGGCGTACGGATCGGCGACTTCGTCCTCGACGCCGGGGCCGCCGCTCGCGCCGTCGGGGAAACCTCCGCCCTGCTCGACGCCGAAACCCTCAACCCCTTGATGGGCGCAGGCCGTCCGATATGGACCGGGGTACGGGCAGCGCTCACCCGCTGGCTCACCGAGGAGACCCACCGGGACGCGCTCACACCGCTGCTGCTCCCGCTCGCCGACGTCGAACTGCACCTGCCGTTCGAGGTCGCCGACTACGTCGACTTCTACGCCTCCGAACACCACGCCGCGAACCTCGGACGGATCCTGCGCCCCGGCAGCGAACCCCTCACCCCCAACTGGAAGCACGTGCCGATCGGCTACCACGGCCGCTCCGGCACCATCGTCGTCTCCGGCACCCCCGTCGTGCGCCCGCACGGCCAGCGCAAGACCCCTGCCGACGCCTCCCCCTCCTTCGGCCCCACCCGCCGCCTGGACATCGAGGCCGAGGTCGGTTTCGTCGTCGGCACCCCGTCCCGGCTCGGCACCCCCGTCCCCCAGGACCGCTTCCACGAGCACGTCTTCGGCGTCTGCCTGGTCAACGACTGGTCCGCCCGGGACATCCAGCCCTGGGAGTACATCCCCCTCGGGCCGTTCCTCAGCAAGTCCTTCACCACTTCGCTCTCCCCGTGGATCGTTCCGCTGGAGGCCCTGGAAGGCGCACGCATCACCCCGCCGGCCCGTGACGTCGCCCCCCTCCCGTACCTCGACGACCGCCGGCGCGAGCCCTGGGGCCTCGACCTCGCCATGGAGGTCCGGCTCAACGGCCACGTGATCTCTCGACCGCCGTTCGGTGCCATGTACTGGACCGCCGCCCAGCAGCTCGCCCACATGACCGTCAACGGCGCCTCCCTGCGCACCGGCGACTTCTTCGCCTCCGGCACCGTCAGCGGCCCCGAGCCGGACACCCGCGGCGCGCTCATCGAACTCACCTGGAACGGCGAGGAGCCCCTCAAGCTCCCCGACGGCAGCATCCGCACCTTCTTGGAGGACGGCGACGAGGTCACCATCACCGCCACCGCTCCCGGCCCGGACGGCACCACCGTGGGCTTCGGCGAGGTCACCGGCCGGATCACCCCGTAAGGCCGCTTTCCACACGGCCCGTTAGCTAGATGAGTGAGTCCGATGTCTTCAGTGGTCGTAGGCGATCAGTGAGCGTTTGATTGGGGCGCCGATGGTCCAGTTGTGCCAGATGCCGGCGGCGAGGGCGAGGAGTCGTTGGCCGGTGCGGGCGAAGACTCCGGCCGGGGTTCTGCCGCCGTGCTGTTCCAGGCTGAGCTGGCCTTTGAGGGTGTCGATGACGGCCTCGATCCATTGCCGGACCTGGGCGACCTTGCCGTGCCGGACCGGTTCGTCCTTGCGGTCCGGCCGCACGAGATGGGCTCCGAGCCGCTCGTTGACGAAGGTCTCGAACTCCTTCCCGGCAAAGCCCTTGTCGGCGAGGATCACCTGGCCCTGGCGGACGAGGTGGTGGTCGCGTTCCAGTAGCGCGGCCATCACCTCGCGTTCGCCGATCTTGGGGTTGGCCAGGCACCAGGTGACGGGCATGCCCTCGGCGGTGGTGACCAGGTAGAGGCGGAAGCCCCAGAAGAAGCGGGAGTGGGAGCGGCAGTAGCCGTAGCCGCAGTGCCCGGCGAGGTCGGAGCGTTTGACGGTCTCGCGGGAGGCCGCGCAGGGCAGGGGGGTGGAGTCGATCAGCCGCAGGTCGTCGTGCCAGGTCGGGACCTGCCGGGCCAGTGCCTCGATCACGTGGCTGATCAGCGGACCGGCGGCGTTGAGGCGCTTGTTGTAGGCGGACTGCTGGGGCAGGTAGCGGAAGAGGTGTCCCAGCCGGGCGTGGGCGAAGCGGATCCAGTGCCGGGCCGAGGGGAAGCCGAGCAGGACCTGGGCGACGGCCAGACACAGCAGTTCGGCGTCCGTCAGTTTCGGGGGTCGCCCGATCCGGCGACGAGGGGCCACATGGTCGTCGATGAACACGTACAGTGCCGCCAGAAGGGCGTCCAGGTTTGTCTTCACACACTGACCAACGGGCGCCCTTCGCCATGGTCGCGACCAGCACGAACATCGGACTCACTCATCTAGAGGAAGCGGATACGGCAGAACGGGCGGTCCTGCCGGCCCCGACCCCGGCGGGGCTTCGGGGTCGGGGCTCCCCCGTCGACCGGTTCGGCGCCGGACTTCCGAACGGTGAGATGCACCACAGCAGCGCGGAGCCCGGCGACCCGTCACGAGCCGTCCTCCGCGGCCCGTTCCCTTTTCCGGCCCCGCGTCACGGAGGTGTCGGCCCGCTCCCGTCCCCGCGCGGGCGTCCCCGTCCACGTGCCGGAAAGTGAATTCCGCCCTTTCATCCGCGGTGCGCGCTCTGGTACACGTGACCGATCCCCACCGTTTTACGTCGAAAGCGCTCCCATGAACCAGGACACCGATCACGACCTCGTCCCCTTCGCCATCGACCTCACCCGGGAAGAGGTCCGCCGACGGGCCGAGGTCGTGGCGGCACTGGGGCCCGACTGGGACCCGGTGGCCGTCCTGCGGGAGGAGCAGGCCGCACACGACCTGCTCTACTCGGGCCTGGACGAGGAACAACTGCGGATCCATTCCGCACTGGTGGCGGCGGGCGTGCTGCCGGGACGGGAGCCGGGCCGTGCGGCTTCCCGTTGACCCCCACGCCGACCGGGCCCGCCGCGCCTGGGTCGCCTGCCCGGGCTGCGACGACGCACGCGGCTGTGAGCCCTGCACGGAGCGCCGCAACTGTCCGGAGCACTGGCGCTACCTGATAGCCAACAAGGGGCCCAAGGTCCACCTGCAGTGCCCGAACTGCACCCACACATGGACCCTCGACACCGCCCGTGACCGCCGTCGCGGCCCGCGTGGCTGAGACTCAGCAGATGCGCGGCAGCTGCTCCCCGAGCGGCATGTCCACCACGCGCGTGCCTCCCAGGCCGGTGCGCGCGACCACCATGCCGGGATGCTCCTCGACGACCTCGCCGATCACGGTCGCCCCCGCGCCCAGCGGGTGCGCACGCATCGCGGCGAGCACGGCGTCGGCCCGTGGACGCGGGACGAAGGCCACCAGCTTCCCCTCGTTCGCCACGTACATCGGGTCGAGGCCGAGGATCGCGCAGGCATTGGCCACGGGGGCGGGCACGGGCACCGCACGCTCCTGGACGACGATGCCGGTGCCCGATGCCGCCGCGATCTCGTTGAGCGAGGCCGCGAGCCCCCCGCGTGTGGGGTCGCGCAGCACGTGCAGGTCGGGGGTGACCGCGAGCATCGCCTCGACCAGGCCGCCGAGCGGGGCGCAGTCGCTCTCGATCTCGACCCCGAACTCCAGGCCCTCGCGCACGCTCATGATCGCCACGCCGTGGACCCCGACGGAACCACTGACGATCACGACGTCTCCCGGTACGACGCGCTGGGGCCGCAGGTCGACGCCGGGCGGGATCAGACCGATGCCGGAGGTGTTGATGTACACGCCGTCGCCGTGGCCGGCCTCCACCACCTTGGTGTCGCCTGTGACCACCTGGACTCCCGCCGCACGGGCCGCCTCGCCGAGCGCACGGGCCACGCGGGTCACCACATCGGTCTCCACTCCCTCCTCCAGGATGAAGCCGCAGGAGAGGTAGGCGGCGCGGGCTCCGCTCATGGCCAGGTCGTTCACCGTGCCGTTGACGGCCAGGTCGCCGATGCTGCCTCCGGGGAAGAACAGGGGGCGCACGACGAAGGAGTCGGTGGAGAAGGCCACTCGGGCGCCGCCGAGTTCGACGGTCGCGGCGTCGGTGGTGGTCGAGAGCGCAGGACCGCCGAAGGCCGGCGCGAAGACGTGCTCGACCAGTTCGGCGGAGAGGGCGCCGCCCCCGCCGTGCCCCATCACCACGCGCGGCTGGTCGCGCAGCGGGGCGGGGCAGGTCCAGGCGAGCATGTCGGGCGCCGGTGCCCCGGGGGTGTCACGCATGAGTTCAGACAAGGGAACCGTCCTCCAGAGCCGGGGAGTTGGTCGTCGGGGACTGCGACGGCCGGGTGCCGAGGTCGAGCCGTCGGTAGAGGTAGTACGCGGCGCACGCACCCTCGCTGGAGACCATCGTGGCGCCCAGGGGGGAGCGGGGCGTGCACGTCGTGCCGAAGGCCTCGCACTCGTGCGGCTTCAGCAGCCCTTGGAGGACCTCGCCGCTGCGGCACTCCGACGGTTCGCGGGTGTCGATGCCCTCGACGCGGAACCGGCGCTCGGCATCGTAGTCGCGGTACCGCTCCGAGAGCCGCCAACCGCTGTCCGGGATGACGCCGATCCCGCGCCATGCACGGTCGGTGACCTCGAAGACGTCGTCCAGCATCGCCAGGGCTGCGGGATTGCCCTCGGGCAGGACCGCACGCGGATAGGCGTTGTCGACGGTGTGCTCCCCGCGTTCCAGTTGGAGCACGGTCCGGCGTACGCCTTCGAGGATGTCCAGGGGCTCGAACCCGGTGACGACGATCGGAACCCGGTGCCGTGCGGCCAGTTCGGGGTACTCCGCCGTCCCCATCACGCTGCACACGTGCCCCGCGGCCAGGAAGCCCTGGACGCGGCAGTCGGGGGAACGCATGATCGCCTCGATCGCCGGGGGGACCCGGACGTGGGAGACCAGCAGGCTGAAGTTGCGGATGCCGAGCCTGCGCGCTTGGTGGACCGTCATCGCGTTGGGCGGCGCAGTGGTCTCGAAACCGATGCCGAAGAAGACCACTTGGCGGTCCGGGTTCTGCTCGGCGATCCGCAGCGCGTCGAGCGGCGAGTAGACGACCCTGACGTCACCGCCCTGCCCGCGGACCTGGAACAGGTCACGGCCCGTCCCGGGAACCCTGAGCATGTCTCCGAACGAACAGAAGATCACGCCGGGACGGGAGGCGATCTCCAGTGCCTTGTCGATCACCTCGAGCGGCGTCACGCACACGGGACAGCCCGGTCCGTGAATCAACTCGACCTCGGGTGGCAGCAGTTGGTCGATGCCGTGTCGGATGATGGTGTGGGTCTGGCCTCCGCAGACCTCCATCAGCGCCCAGGGGCGGGTCACCGTCGCCCGGATCTCGTCGAGCAGCCGCCGGGCCAGCTCGGGGTCCTGGAACTCGTCGATGTACTTCACGGCCGCACCTCTCCGGCCACGCCCTCGTGCGCCGGCCGCTCGTTTCCCGTCGCTTCGGCTGCCGCTTCCCACGGATCGCCGAACTCCTCCTGGATCATGCCGAGGGTCTCGAACAACTCCAGCGTCTTCCTGGCCGACTCCTCGTCCAGGCGCTGCAGGGCGAACCCCACGTGGACGATGGCGTACTCGCCGGGTTTCAGGTCCGGCAGGTACTCCAGGCACACCTCCTTGACCACCCCGCCGAAGTCGACCGTGGCCATCCGGGTGCCGTCCCGGTCCTCGACGTCCAGCACTCTTCCGGGTACCGCCAGGCACATGGGTGTCTCCTCACTGTCGCTCTCGTCATGGCGAGCCGGGGGCCGCGCCGTCGGTGACCCGGGCGGCCACGACGAGCTGGCCGAGCGCCAGGCCTCCGTCGTTCGGCGGGACCAGGCGATGGCGCAGCACGGCGAATCCGTCCTTCCGCAACCCTTCGGCACAGGCCGTGGAGAGCACCGCATTGACGAACACTCCCCCGGTCAGCGCGACGGTCTCCACACCGGTCTCCTCCCGGGCGGCGGCACAGAGCGCGCGGACCAGTCGGGCCACGGCGTGGTGGAACCGTGCCGCGACGACGGCCGCCGGGGTCCCGTCGAGCACGTCGGCGGTGACCGCCGCCAGCAGGGGCGCGGGGTCCGCGGTGAGCGGGAGACCGGCCCGTCGCGGGCCGAACCGGAAGGCATAGCGTCCGTCCTCGGCAACGGCGGGGGCGCGCAGGGCCTCGGCTTCCAGCTCGATCGCGGCCTGCGCCTCGTATCCCGCGCGGTGGCAGACCCCGGCGAGGGAAGAGACGGCGTCGAAGAGGCGCCCCGTGCTGGACGTGGGCACGCAGTTCAACCCGCGCGCCAACTGCCTTTTCAATACCGAAAGTTCTTCTGAGCCACAAGCCGTCACACACGGCAGTGCGGGGTCGGCGTCGAGGCCCGCGGCCCACAGATGGGCCAGGGCCATGCGGTAGGGCCGCCGGACGGCCGCGTCGCCGCCCGGCAGGGGCACATAGGCGAGGTGCGCGAACCGCCGGAATCCCGCGTAGTCCGCGATCAGGACCTCGCCGCCCCACACCGCGCCGTCGGGACCGTAGCCGGTGCCGTCGAAGGCAACGCCGATCACCGGCCCCGTGCCGTCGAGGCCGTTCTCGGCCATCGCCGCCGCGACGTGCGCGTGATGGTGCTGCACGGGAACGACGGGCCGACCGGCGGAACGGTCCCTGGCCCAGCGGGCGGACCGGTAGGCGGGGTGGCGGTCCGCGGCGAGCAGACCGGGCCGTACGCCCGTGACGGACTCGAGCTGCTGCACGGCGGAACCGAGGGCGAGCTGGGTGGCGAGGTCGTCCATGTCGCCGATGTGGGCGGAGAGCCATGCCTGGCGTCCCGCACCGAGGCAGAAGGCGTTCTTCTGGTCCCCTCCGACGGCCAGCGCCGGAACGACCTCGACGGGCAGCGCCACCGGCAGCGGCGCATAGCCCCGGGAGCGGCGCAGCGTCAGCTGCTCCCCGTCGCAGACGCGGACGACGGAGTCGTCACAGGGCACGTGGATCGGCCGGTCGTGCAGGAGCCAGGCGTCCGCCAGCTCGCCGAGCCGGGTCAGTGCCTCCGCGTCGTCCGTGACGATGGGTTGGCCGGAGAGGTTGCCGCTGGTCATCACCAACAGTCGGGGCCCTTCCCGGTCCGTTGCGCCGAGGCCGAGGAGGAGGTGGTGCACGGGGGTGTAGGGGAGCATGAAACCCAGGTCGGGGCTGCCGGGGGCGACCTCCCGCGCCGGGGCGGCCCCCTGGCGCGGCCGGGCGTTCTCGCGGCGGCGCAGCAGGACGACGGGCCGGACGCCGCCGGTGAGGAGTTCGCGTTCGAGCGTGCCGAGGTGCACGAGGGGTTCGATGTCCGCGGGGTCCGCGGCCATCATCGCGAACGGCTTGTCACCGCGTGCTTTGCGGCGGCGCAGTTCGGCCACCGCATCGGGGTTGGTCGCGTCGCAGGCGAGGTGGTAGCCCCCCAGGCCCTTGACCGCGAGGATCGCGCCGGCCGTGAGCATCCGGCGTGCGACGGCGATCGGATCGCCGTCGGGGCGGCGGTCGGCCTTCGGGGCACCACCGGCAGGGGCCGGGCCCTCCGGTGCGGTGACCAGGCGCAGCCGGGGGCCGCACCGGGAGCAGGCGACGGGCTGTGCGTGGAAGCGCCGGTCGGTGGGGTCCGCGTACTCGCGTGCGCAGTCCGGACACATCGGGAAGCCGGCCATGGTGGTGTGGATCCGGTCGTACGGGAGGCTCGTGACGATCGTGAACCGCGGGCCGCAGTGGGTGCAGGTGATGAAGGGGTGCAGGTGCCGCCGGTCGAACGGGTCCGCGAGCTCTGCGAGGCAGTCGTCGCAGGTGGCGGTGTCCGGCGGGACGAGGGTGCGGACGGCGCCGCCCCGGTGGGAGGGCACGATCGTGAATCCGCTGCCGCCGCTGGCCGTCACCTCGGCCGTCTCGACGGACTCCACGCGGGCCAGGGGCGGGGCATCGGGGGCGAGGCGGGCGCAGAAGGCGGCGACGTCCTCGGGGGCGCCCTCGACCTCCGCGACGACGCCGTCCGCCGTGTTGGTGACGTGGCCGGACAGGTGCAGCCCGGTGGCGAGGGCGTGGACGAAGGGACGGAAGCCCACGCCCTGGACGACGCCGCGGACGACCACGCGGCTGCGCCGCGGGGTCGTGGCGGGTGCGGTTCCGGGGCGCGCCGTGGTCACGCGCCGGCCCGGGCCATGACCGGGGTGTGGACGCGGTTCCCCCCGGCCGCCGCGAGGGCCCGGTCGAGGAGCGCTCCGGCCCCCTGGCCGTCGCGGACCGAGCTGAGGACGACTTCGACGCCGGGGTTGACCTGTTCCACGTGGCCGCGGAAGGCCGTTTCGTCGAACTCCGCCGCTTCGGCCATGTCGGTCTTGGTGACGATCACCAGCTGGGCGAGGCCGAATGCGGTGGGGTACTTGAGCGGCTTGTCCTCCCCCTCGGTGACCGAGGCGAGCACCACGCGGAGCGATTCGCCCAGGTCGTAGCCGGCGGGGCAGACGAGGTTGCCGACGTTCTCGACGAACAGCAGGCGGGTGGACTCGGGCAACCAGTCGTGCAGGTGCCGGGCGACCATGTCGGCTTCCAGGTGGCAGAGGCCGTCGGTGAGCACCTGCTTGACGGGGGCGCCCGAGCGGGCCAGGCGGCGGGCGTCGTTCTCGGTGGCCAGGTCGGCGGTGAGCGCGGCGGCGCTGACGCCCCGGTCTCCGGCGAGCCGCAGTTCCCGCTCCAGCAGGGCGGTCTTGCCGCTTCCGGGGCTGGAGAGCAGGTTGACCACGGTGGTGCCGCGGGCGGTGAGTTCGGTGCGCAGGATCTGTGCCGCGGCCTCGTTCTTGGCGAGGACGGCACGTTGGAGATCGACTGCTCGGCACATGCTCAGCTCTCCTCGGTGGTGGCTCGGCGACGTTCTTCGCGCGCCGCCCCGGGGGAGGCCCAGCGGACCTCCCGGATCTGGAGTTCGCGGCCGGAGACCAGTTCGTCGGCTGCGGCGCCGCAGCCGGGGCAGAGCAGCAGCGGCGGCATGCCGACCGCCCAGACCTCGGCGCACGGTTGGCAGCGCGCGATGCCCGGGACGGTACGGGTGATCAGCTCGGCGCCCTCGACGACGGTTCCGGCGCAGGCGAGTTCGAAGCAGAAGGAGAGGGCGTCGGCGACGACGCCCGCCAGCTCGCCCACGTCGAGCTCGATGCTGCTGACGCCCGCGGCCCCGCGTGACCTGGCCGCGGTCTCGACCTGGTCGACGACGGCGACCGCGAGGGACATCTCGTGCATCGGTCTCCGTCCTGGGCGCGGGAGTGGGGCTCGGGCGCCATTAGAGGACGGGCAGTGGCGGGATCCCGCCCGGCGCGCCGGCGCCGCACGGCGGTGTCGTCCGTTCGGTGCAGCCGCTGGCGCGCCGGGCCGGGGAGCGTCGTCCCGTGGGCCGCTGCGCCGGGGGACGTCACATCCTGCTGATGCGCAGATAGCGCCGGAGATCGGGAAGGACCCCCACGACGACGGCCACGACGGCCAGGGCGATGGCGGCGCCGACGACGTTCCTGTACATGGTGCTCTCCGTTTCGGTGTTCATGCGACGGCTTCCTGGCGGACCAGTTCGGTCACCGTGCGCACGGCTTCGGGCACGGCAGCGGCGACCTGCGGGCTGAGTCCGATGCCTTCGTCGAGGCAGGCCGGTTCGCAGCCGACGACGAGGATCCGTCGTGGGGGCGCTGCGCCGGTTCCCGCGCACAGGGTGTCGAGCAGGGCGAGGACGGCGTCGGGCGTCATCCGGTGACCGTCCAGCGGTGCGGGCTCCGTGCCGCGGTCACCGGGCGCCGAGGCGTCGATCAGGTAGAGCGTGCCCGGTTCCCCGCCGCGCGCGGTGACGTCGACGAGGACGAGGGTGTCCCAGCCGTCGAGGAGTTCATAGGCGAGGTGGACGCCCCGGACTCCGACGTCGGCCAGTTCGACGGAGGCGGGGAGTTCCTCCCGGGTGAGCCTTCGCAGGGTCTCCACGCCGAAGCCGTCGTCGCCGAGGAAGACGTTGCCCACCCCGGCCACGAGGGTGCGGGGCGCCGGGGCGCCGGACGCGGGGGTGCTCATGCCTCCTCCCGGGCTTCGACCTCGTCGGGCTGGAAGTAGAGGAACCGGCCCTGTTCCCGGCGGACGTCGGCACCCGGATCGTCCTCCACGGTCACCGCGATGTGGATCCCGCCGTCGACGTCGTGGAGCACCGCCTCGACCAAGGCGCCGCGCCCGTCGAGGAACAGGTCCTGGGCGTCGGTGCGGCGCAGCCGTGGGCGCAGGACGACCCTGCTGCCGGCACGGACCGCACGTCCGTCGACGAGGACGTGATCGCTGCCCGGATCGACGCCGGTGTCGCCGCCCGGGTCCCACCAGGGCGTCTCCGGTTCGAGGACGTTGCCGGCCGGCTTCGGCGGCCCGGTGACGGTCCGCAGGCTGCGCACCGCGCCGTGCAGGCGTTCGAGGACCTCGGGCGGCATGGTGTCCGCGAGCTCGATCACCGCCGCTGCGCGGGCGTCGGTTCCCCTGGCCTCGCGCTTCTCCTCGTCGGTGAGGGCCGCCGTGCGCAGGGCCAGGATCTCGTCGATCTCGGTCGCGTCGTAGAGGGCGCCGGGGCTCTCGGGTGCGATGGCCGGGTGGTCTTCAAGGATGATCGGCGAGGAGAGCATCAGGTCGTCGTGGTCGGGTTCGCCGGCCAGGACCGGCCAGGTGCGCAGGTTGCGGCAGGCGGCGACGGCGCCCCCGGCCCATTCCGGCGGGTCGGTCATCGACAGGAACGACCCCTCGTCGAGGCGGAGCAGGACGTGCGTGGCGACGAGGGAGTGCGGGAGCACCGCGTGGCGGTCCGCGTCCTGTCCCGCGGTCCAGGTGCTGGTGTTCTCCACGGTGACCGAGAGGCGCTCGACGCGGTACGGTCCGTCGAGTTCGGTTGCCGAGATCCGTAGGGTGCCGCTGACCTCCTCGCGACGGCGCACGAGTCGGCCGAGGAGGCGTCCGTCGGGGTCGGTGACTTCCTCCACCTCCTCGGCTGCGGGGCGGGTGAAGGGCAGGACGGTGCCGTCGCCCCGTAGGTCGCCGACGGCGGCGACGAGGGTGACGCGTTCCTCGACGCCCTCGTCCCAGTCCACCAGGAGCCGGTCGGCCAGGTGGAGCTCGCCGGTCGGCGTGAAGGTCCCGTCCGGGCGGAGTTCCTCGACGGTGCGTCGCTGGGCGCGCAGGAAGCGGAGCTCCACGGCGAGTTCGGCGCCGGTCCTCGGCTCCATCAGGCACTCGGTGAGCTGGAGGTCGTGTTCTTCGGTGGCGGCGCTCCAGGACGGGGGCACCAGGACCCCGAACTGCCAGCGGAGCCGGTTCTTCGCGGCGGACGCGCGGTACGGGTAGAGGACGTACCCCTCGAAGAGGACGGTGTCGGCGACGTGCCGGGCGACGGCGAACCGGGCCTCGGTGCCGGCGGTGAAGGCGGCTGTGGTCATCGTGTCCCCTCCCCCGCCGCTTCGAGCAGGGACTCGACGGTGGCCTCCCAGGACGGGAGGGCCCGACGTGATCGGTAGGCGAGCAGGGCGTCCAACGCACTGCCGGAGAGCCGAACCCATCCACAGCCGGGGAAGTGCTGGTCGATCATCTCCCTCCACACCTTCACGGGCATGCGGTGGGAGACCTCCTTGTCCCAGGGAACGGGCTCGACATGGAAGCCGCCCGCGCCGGTGAAGGCGGTGCCGGAGAACAGCAGCAGGAGCGGGACGTCCCCGTCGGAGAGCGCCCGGAAGTAGCGGGAGGCGGCGATGTCGGTGTCATAGGTGCACGGCACGACGAGGTCGGTCTCGATCTCGTCGGTGAAGCCGGGCACCATGACGGAGGCCTGGGCGAATTGGACCGGGTTGAGGCTGCTGCCCCACCGGGAGCGTTCTCCGAAGAGGTCGCCCAGGGCCTCGGCCTCCTGGTCGTCGTAGCCGCGCCGGGCGGGTTCGATGCGGATCTGGCAGCGCAGGGCCATGGCGTGGACCCGGGTGCCGCCGCCGGCGGTGATCCGGAGCCGGAACACCAGCGTGGGCCCGGCCGCATGGGCGTCGGCACGGACCTCGGTGCAGTGGAAGGAGAATTCGGTCACGGTCTGCTCCCCTGTGACTCCCGGGCCAGGCCGCGGACATGGGCGAAGAGGGCGTCGAGGTCGGCTCGTGCCTCGGCCCCTCCGTCGAAGCCCTGCCAGTGCAGTCGCATGCGGCCCACGAGTTCGTAGCAGAGGTCGATCGGGACGAGGAAGCACTCGGTGCGGCCTTGGTGACGGCGCAACAGCAGGGCTTCCACGTCGGGTTCGAGGCGGGCGGCGAGCCGAGTGGCGTCGAGGACGGACCGCCAGGCCTCTTCGTCCGGTTCGCTCTCGGTGGCTCCGGCGGGGCTCGGGTAGAGCACCACCGGTCGGTCGAGGGTCGAGTTGTGGAAGAAGAACGCCACCGAGACCGGGATGCGCAGGGACTCCCACGCCCGGTCGTCGATCCGGTGGTCGGGGTCGCTCAGGAAGCGTCCGGGGACCGCACGGAATCTTCCGGGGGAGGCGGCGGAGCGGTCCATGAGCTGTGCGCAGGGGCCGCAGGCACAGACCAGGGCCCGTCGGTCCGTGTCGACGAGGTGTGGATGGCGCTGCTCGGCCGCCAGCGCGGCGCCGCAGAGTTCGCAGCGCTCCTCGCGGGGCGGGCGGGGGGTGGTGAACCGGCGCAGTCCGGTGGGTCCCGGGGGCCGCACGGTGCCGCTCGGCGGCCCGATCACAGGGCGGCCGATGAGCGACCGCCCGTGGGCGCGGACGACGGACGGGTTCCGATCTGGAGCAGCACCGGTTCGCGCGGGGCCCCGCTTTCGAGCTCCACCTCGGTGACCTCGGGTGCGAAGCAGGCCAGGGCGTCGACGGCCGCCTGCCGGAGGGACTCCCGTGTGCCGGAGCAGCCGCAGCCGGTCGAGGCGGTGACGCGCAGCCGCAGCGTGCCCGTCGACGGGTCGAATCCGACGTTCTCCACGGGCTGCGGCAGGGCGGAGAGGGCGCGGTCGATGCGGGTGGGCGCGTCCTCCGGATGCAGTCCGTGCAGGTTGAGGAGGCTCGCCACGAGGTCGTCCGCGAGCAGCGGACCGAGCGGATCGGCGGGCGGACGGGTGGCGGGACGGCCGAGGAGGTCGAGGACCCGGGCGATGCCGCTGCCGTAGAACTCCATGAGGACGCGCACCACTTCCTCCGCCGCAGCACAGGCTTGGGCGTCGCCGTTCTCCGCCAGCCGGTCCAGGACCTCTTCGACGCGCCGGCCCGCCTGCTCGGCGGTGGTCGCGCTCACCCGGCCAGGCCGCTCAGGCCGGTGGGCACGTGCATCTGCTTCACGGTCTTGCCGTTGCCCGTGTACATGTGGACGCCGCACGGCAGGCAGGGGTCGAAGCTGCGCACGGCGCGCATGATGTCGATGCCCTTGAAGTTCTCGGGCGGGTTCTCCTCGAAGATCGGGGTGTTCTGCACGGCGTCCTCGTACGGGCCGGGGGTCCCGAACGTGTCCCGCGTGGAGGCGTTCCACGGCGTCGGCGGGTAGGGGTGGTAGTTGGCGATCTTGCCGTCCCTGATCACCATGTGGTGCGAGAGGACGCCCCGTACGGCCTCGGTGAACCCGACCCCGATGGACTCGTCCGGCACGTCGAACTTCTCCCAGGTCTGCGTGCGTCCGGCGCGCACCTCCTCCAGTCCCTTCTCGGCGCAGTGCAGGGCCACGGCGGCGGCGTACGCCTGGAAGTAGGTGCGGGCGCGGTTGCGCTCCAGGGCGTTGCTCCACTGCGGGATCTTCCACTCGAAGGTGGTCTCCGGTTTGGTCATCGTGCGGGGGAGGTTGATGACGACGCTGTGTCCGGTGGCCTTGATGTAGCCGATGTCGACGAGGCCGGAGAGTGCGGTGGACCACAGGCGTGCGAGGGGGCCGCCGCCGGTGTCGAGTGCCAGGTGGTCCTTGCCGTCGAACCAGCGCGGGGACATGACCCAGCTGTACTTGTCGTCGAAGTTCCGCTTCTGCGGGGACGGAATGGTGTGCTGGTTCCAGGGGTGGCGCGGGTCGACCGGGTTGCCGAGCGGATCGTGGG
Source organism: Streptomyces sp. NPDC058872 (assembly GCF_042743065.1). Lineage (NCBI taxonomy): Bacteria > Bacillati > Actinomycetota > Actinomycetes > Kitasatosporales > Streptomycetaceae > Streptomyces > Streptomyces sp. NPDC058872. Next base: position 91,581 of record NZ_JBHYMK010000017.1, on the reverse strand, counting down.
TGACGAACTGCTCCTGCCCCTGCCAGTCCTCGTAGTACGAGCTGCCGAGCAGGATGCGGATGCCGAGGTTGATCTCGGTGAGGTCATTGGTGACCAGTTTGCCGTCGACGACCACGCCGGGGGTGACGAACATCCGCCGACCCCAGTCGGTCATGTTGGCGTAGGTGAAGTCGCAGTGTTCGGGGTCGTTGAGCGCGCCCCAGCAGCCGAGCAGGACGCGGCGGCGGCCGACCTCCTCGTAGCCGGGCAGGGCTTCGTAGAAGAAGTCGAAGAGGTCGTCGTGGAGCGGGACGACCCGCTTCATGAACTCCACGTAGCGCATGAGGCGGCTCATGTAGTCGGTGAACAGCTGCACGGACGCGACCGTGCCGACACCACCGGGGTAGAGCGTGGAGGGGTGGACGTGTCGTCCCTCCATCAGGCAGAACATCTCCCGGGTGTAGCGGCTGACCTGGAGCGCCTCGCGGTAGAACTCGCCCTCGAGGGGGTTGAGGGAGCGCATGATGTCGGCGATCGTGCGGTATCCGTGCTCAGCGGCGTGCGGCGCCTCGGTGCGTTCGGCCAGCTCCAGGACCCCGGGGTTGGTCTCGCGGACCATCTTCTCGCAGTAGTCGACCCCGACCAGGTTCTCCTGGAAGATGTTGTGGTCGAACATGTACTCCGCTGACTCGCCGAGGTTGATGACCCATTCGCCGAGGTGCGGGGGCTTCACGCCGTACGCCATGTTCTGCGCGTACACGGAGCAGGTGGCGTGGTTGTCACCGCAGATGCCGCAGATGCGGCTGGTGATGAAGTGCGCGTCGCGGGGGTCCTTGCCCCGCATGAAGACGCTGTAGCCGCGGAAGACGGAGGACGTGCTGTAGCACTCCGCGACGCGCTTCTGCTTGAAGTCGATCTTCGTGTGGATGCCGAGGCTGCCCACGATCCGGGTGATGGGGTCCCAGGCCATCTCCACCAGTCCGGAGCCGTCACCCGTCGTCTTCGCCGGAGATGCCATGGTCGTTGCAGTGCCCTTCGTCAGCTCTTCGACTTCGCGAACAGTGGAGTGGATGGGAGGGTGGTGCGGGGGGTGGTGCGGGGGGGTGCGATGGCGTCACCGTCACCAGGGCGGCCGGTAGCCGGTGGTGATGCGCTCGCCGGTGTGCCGCCACTTCGGCTCCTTGTCCACGGTCTTGGCCGTGATGGTCCGCAGGCGGCGGATGACGGAGCCGTACACGCCGCTGGCGGTGCTGGAGACCTTGCCGCCGGGGGGTTCGTCCATGAACGGCATGAACTTGTCCGGGAATCCGGGCATGGTGCACGCGATGCAGATGCCGCCGACGTTCGGACAGCCGCCGACGCCGTTGATCCAGCCGCGCTTGGGAACGTTGCACTTGACGACCGGTCCCCAGCACCCCAGCTTGACCAGGCACGTGGGCGAGTCGTACGTCGAGGCGAACTGGCCCTGCTCGTAGTAACCGGCCCGGTCGCAGCCCTCGTGCACCGTCGCCCCGAACAGCCAGGTCGGACGGAGCTTGTCGTCCAGTGGAATCATGGGGGCGGAGCCGGCCGCCTGGTAGAGCAGGTAGGTCAGCGTCTCCGCGAAGTTGTCCGGCTGGATCGGGCAGCCGGGCACGCACACGATGGGGATGCCTGCGTGCGACTTCCAGTCCCAGCCCAGGTAGTCGGGAAGCCCCATCGCACCGGTCGGGTTGCCCGCCATGGCGTGGATGCCGCCGTACGTGGCGCAGGTGCCGATCGCGACCACCGCGAGCGCCTTGGGCGCCAACCGGTCGATCCATTCGCTCGTGGTGATGGGCTGGCCGGTCTCCGGGTCGTCGCCGAAGCCGCTCCAGTAGCCCTCCTGCTTGATGGCCTCGTTGGGGATCGACCCCTCCACGACCAGTACGAACGGGTCGATCTCCCCCCGCTCGCCCTTGAAGAACCACTCGATGAACGTGTCGGCTCCGCCCACCGGGCCGCACTCGAAGTCGATCAGTGGCCAGTGGACCGCGATCCTGGGCAGCCCCGGCAGCCCCGCGAGGGCGATCTCCTCGATGCTGGGCTGCATGGCGGCGGTCAGGGCCACCGAGTCGCCGTCGCAGCTCAGACCCGCGTTGATCCAGAGGATGTGGATCGGCTTCTCTTCGCTGCCGGGTGCGGCAGCCCGGTCCTCGGCCGGGGCCGGCTTTGCTGCGTTCATGAGTCGCCTCCTGAGGAGGGGTGGGGCGAAGGCCCCGTTCCGGGCCTAGGTCTTGCTTAACAGTCGACCGATCCGTCCGCGCCCGCACCTGGGCCGTCCGGGGACGACGGCCGGAGGGCCTCCTTCCGGACGAAGGAGCGGCGCAGCGCGTGATAGCTCGCGGCGGGGTCGTCGAAGGTCCGCCGCATCCGGGAGAGCTCCTGCTCGCGGTGGGCCGCAAGGGGCGCGACGGATTCCAGGCGCTCGTGCTCCGCCTTCTTGGCCGCGATGCGGGGCTGAAGACGGTCGTGGGAGGCCAGGTGGAGGGCCAATCGGGTGATTTCGTCGGCGAACTCCCCCGGTCCGCAGTCGATGACCCGGTCGACCAGCCCCATGGCGAGCGAGGCCTTCGCGGACACCGGCCGGGCCTCGTCGAGGAGCCGCGCGGCCAGCGTCCCGCCCACCTTTCCGGGCAGGGTGCGGGTCCAGTACTCCGATCCGTACAGGCCCATGCGCCGGTAGTGCGGATTGAGCACCGCACCCGATCGGCACCAGACCTCGTCGGCGGCCAGCGCGAGCATCACCCCGCCCGCGGCGGCATTGCCGCCGAGCGCGCTGATGACGAGGCGGTCGGTCGTGGTGAGGACCGCCTCCACCAGGTCGTTGAGGGCGTTGATGTTGGCCCAGGACTCCGCTGCCGGGTCGGCCGCCGCCTCGATGACGTTCAGGTGGATGCCGTTGGAGAAGAAGTCGCGCTGTCCGCCGAGCACCAGGACGGAGGTGGGGCGGGCGAGGGCGGTCTCGTACGCGCCCCGCAGGCGACGGCACTGGTCGGTGCCCATCGCCCCGCCGGGAAAGGCGAAGGACAGGATTCCGACCGGTCCCCGCTCGTGGTAACGGATGTCGGACCAGGTGCGGTTGCCGGGCTCCGTCCAGCGTCCGGGGTCCGGGGGTGCCGGACGTTCGGGGAGCTCCGGAAGCCGACCCGCGAGGGCCAGTGTGGCGGGGAGCTTGCAGGCGCGGGGCCGGCCGGGGCCCGTGCGGGCACGGAGTTCGGGGATCCACACCGCGCCGTCCACGGTGGCGCGGCAGACCGCGCCCGCACGGGTGGCGAGCAGTCGGCCGGGCTGCCCGCGCAGGCCGTCCTCGGGGTGGCCGCCGTGCAGGAACCACTCGGCGCCGAGCAGCCGGTCACGCACACCGGGCTGCGAGTCGGCGGCCCGCAGGGTGCGCAGGACCGTCTCGGTGGTGTCCTCGGCCCATGAGATCCGGCGCGCTTCCTGGCGGAGGGCGGGGCGGACGCGGATCTCGCCGTTCTGGGGACGCGGCGCCGCGCCGGCGGCGACCCGCTCGACGGCGAGGAGCACGGCGGCGACGGCGGCGTCGGCCAGCTCGTTGCGGTACAGGTCGCTCTTGCCGACCTCCGGGACGCGGAAGGCGACGGACGACCAGACGTCGCCCGCGTCCATCTCCTCGTCGGCCTGGAGGACGGTGACGCCCCACTCGTCGGCCCCGTCATGCATCGCATGGTCCAGGGAGGACGGCCCCCGGTCGCCCACGGGCCCCGGGTGCACGATGAGGCAGCGGTGCGCCGTCCACACGTCCCGGGGCACGACGGCCTTCAGCATGGGGGCGACGACCAGGTCGGGCGCACGGCGCACCACGGCCTCGCGCACGGCGTCCCCGTCGGGGGTGACCTCCACGGAAACGGCGTGCCCCCGGTCGCCCAGCTCGACCAGGACGCGCTGGGTGAGGCTGTTGAAGCTGCTGGCAATGAGCAGGATGCGCACGGATGACCCCTCCGAGTCGTGGTGGACGGTACCGACCCAAAAACCTCAGCCCACCGACCGCCTGCGATCCTCGGTCACGTCGGGCGGGTGGGAAGCGCAGCGGAGCCCGTACCTCACCCGTACGAGGCGCGTGTCCGACCGATTGGCGGGGGAACCACGGCCCCTGGGGTCCGGGAGCCCGCTCTCGACGGACCCCAGGGCTGCACGGGACCCGGAGGTCCGGGCCCGACGCCCATCGGGCGGGGCGCTCGGACGGGCTCGTGCTTCCGGGAAACCGACGGTCCGATCGCCCACGCCCCGTCCGCCGTCCGGCTGGTCCCGTTCCCCGGCGGAGGGGCGTCGCCGGCGTGTGGCGGACGGGGCTTCCCCCTCGTGCCTGCACAACGCCGAACGGCCCGTCCTCGCGTACGAGGACGGGCCGTTCGGCACAGGCCGTGCGCGGGCACGGGATGCGCAGGTCTTATCGAGCGGTGCCCGGTGCCGTTGTGACCGTGGGTCAGTGGGCGCCGAGGTAGGAGAACTCCGCGCCCTTCTCCCAACCCATGTCCGAGCAGGAGCCGGTGAAGATCGTTCCGTACACGGACGGAACGCCGCTCACCGCGCAGTGCGAAGTGAAGCCGGCGCCACCGCCGTCGAAGCTCCCGATCCCGACTCCGTCGTTGGCGAGCGCAGCACTCGCACCGCCCAGAAGGATGCCCACGGCCAGGACAGACGCGGCCAGAGAACGCATGACTACTCCTCGAACTCGTTGTATCGACGTGCCGAAAGTGCCCGTCGGGCAGTCCAACGGCACGGGAAACGAGGGGACACGGCACCTCACTCCAATGTCGGACAACTGATCGCGGGCCGCACAAATGCAGAAACGATGCCTCCTGCTGTTTTCCGCTTCGGCTTGCCCGAGCACCCCTTCACCCTGATGCCGGAGAGGAACCCGAGCGGTTCTCCCCCGACGAACGGACCGGGTCACGACGGAAACCTCGCGGGGGCGCCCGGCGCGACGAAGCGGGAGCCAGCGACTCCGAGGGCTGCTCGACGGACGCGGACACCGGTGAAGGCGCACCTAAGGTCAGACGAGAGCAGGGGTGAACCGGTGGGTCCCGCCCATGAGGCAAGCCGCCGCACCCTCGACCGCCAGCGCTCTTTCTGCCCGAAAGAAGAAAGGCTCACGACGGGTTCTAGAAGAGAAAGAGAAAAGCCAAAAAGGCCCCTCCCGCGAAGAGCGGCACGCAGAAGCAGAGCCCGATGAAAAACACCAAGGGCGCCCATGCGCCGAGCGGCTCCTTCTCGCCCGGCACGAGCCACACCATCCGATACGGCAGCGGAGCCGCTGTCGGGCTTCCCACCGAGCGGGTGTACTGATGACGACCGCCCGATGCACCGATCGCCTCGAAGACGTGCTCGTACCCGGATCGGCCCTTCTGGCGCCGCACGAAATCCGCCCGCACCCGCCGGCCGCTGCGCACCCAACGCCCCAGCACACCGAGGAACTGGACGGCACCGATGGACACGACGAAGCACACGAGGACGAGGGCCCCGCCGATCGCAGAGAAGATGACCGAGGCAAGCAGGCCTTCCCACCACTCCCCGCGGTCAATGAACAGGGACCTCACGAGGGCGTGGACGACGAGCAACACGCCCAAGGACCGGAACGCCAGTTCCGATGCGGTGTAGCGATCGCGCCAACGGGGCCTGCCGGAAACGAGCGGGCCCCCGGAGGGAGGTACGGCCCGGTCCGCGACATCACCCGCATCAGGACGACGGGTACCGGAACCACGTCTGCCGGAGCTGGTCCCCCGGCTGAGCCTCGCCCCGTCCTCCGCGCACACGGCAACCGGCCTGCTCACCCCGCCGACGGGAGCCCAGGGGACTTCGCTGACGGCGTGCCCGTGCTGGGGATCGAAGAAGCACAGTGCCAGCGGGGCACCGGACAGGCGGGCGTCCAGACGGGCCAGGGCCTGACGCCCTTCCGTCAGGGCACGCAGTACATCCTGCTCGTCCTCGCTCCGCACCCCCTGCCGCGCTCGCTTCGCCTGCTCATAGGCGTTCAACGCACGCTCGAAGTCCTGAACGGCGTCGACGGCCGTCCCGGGCCGTGCGGGATCGAAGGGGTGGGCGGCGAGCAGCTCGCCGAAGGAGGTGACCTCCTCGTCCCAACGCGCGCTCGCCTCGCGTCGACGCTTGCCCTGCAGCCCCATCCCGCCCCTCTTCTCTTCCGCGCCCCCGGCATGAGATGTCGGTCCGTGGACCGCTCGTGCGCCTCCGCGTTCACCGGCCCGCATCCACACCGCTCCTCCTCGGAGCCTGCTCGCGAGGGGCGTGCCGCGCCCAGGAACTCGCCACCACCCTAACGGCCCTTGCCCTCGGATACCGGCGCGTACTCGCACGTGGTGGTTCCCATCAGCGGCCGCCCCGCGCACGGGTGATTCAGTCGCGGTCGGTCAATCATCGCCGGTACGTCGCAAGCGGAATCCAACCGTGACGACCAGCCACGGCGCAGGTCCTACCTCGCGTCGGGAGGCGTCGACGGCCCGGACGGCGGTCCGATTGCCAGGGGCTGCTCCTCGTCCGCGCGGGCGGGAAGAACGGGCCGCGCGGGCGAGGGCAGGTTCAGCGCGGAGCGGCCCAGTCAGGCGTCCAGGTGCCGGTGGCTTCCTGCTCGGCCGTCATGGCGGCGAGATGGGTGCGGAGGCTGACCAGCGCCGGGTGGGGGTTGTCGCGGTGCCAGAGGAGCGAGTGCGGGTAGACCGGCGTCGGGTCGGTCACCGGAATGCGGCGCAGGCCGTGGTCGGCGGGCCAGATGAGACGGGTGTGTGCGCCCATGAAGGTGGCCAGGGCCGGAGTGTCGGCGATGGTGTCGAGGAGTGCGTCGGAGCCGAAGTTGGGGCCGGTCGCCTCGATGGTGAGGTCGAACTCGGCGACGAGGTCGTCATAGTAGGCGCCCCACTCGGTGCCGGGGGCGATGCCGGGCATCCAGATCCGATGTCCGACGAGTTGGGCGAGGGTCACCGACCGGGCGTCCGCAAGCGCATGGTCGGGGCCGATGAGCAGGTGGAGCGGTTCGTCGAGCACTCGGACGGACTCGATGCCTTCGGGCAGGACACGCCCGGGTGCGGTGACGGCACGGAAGGAAGCGTCGATCGCGCCGGAGCGAAGGGCGGTGACGGCCGTCTCGATGTCGAGCAGCATCATCACGGTGAGGTCGACATCGGGGTGCGCACGGTGGAAGCCGCGCATCAGGTTCGACTGCGCGCTGCGCGAGGTGATCACGTCGACGCGCAACGGCCGGTGCCCCGGGCGCACGGATGCGCCCGCACGTTCGACGACGAGCAGCAGCTCTCGTGCGTGGGGTAGGAACGCCTGGCCGTCGATGGTGAGCTCGGCCCCGCGCGGGGCACGGGTGAACAAGCGCACGCCGAGGGTGCGTTCCAGCGTGGCGATGCGTTTGGAGACGGCCTGCTGGGTGATCGACAGGTCGGCGGCGGCCTTCTGGAACTGGCCCGCTTCCACGACGGCGACGAAGGTGCGTACTGCTTCGAGGTCCACGTCGACTCACCTTAGTGAACAACTTTTGGTTGTGTACGGACGATGGATTGGTTGTTTGACCTGCTGCTGTCCCGGCCGTTTAGCTCTCGGCGACCAACATCCGTTTGTTCGGTCGGGACCGAGGGAGCGCACTGAAGGTGCTGGGCAGAAAGTCACTGGGCCGACAGTTCGGCTGGCTGTGGGCGGCCAGTGCGGTGAGCGCATACGGATCGGGGCTGGGTTTCGGGGCATTGCCGCTGATCGCCGTGCTGGTGTTGCACGCCGGCCCGGTCGAGGTGTCCGCGCTGTCCGCGGTGGGGCCTGCGGTGGGCGCGCTGCTCGCGGTACCGCTCGGGCCGTGGGTGGAGTTCCGGCGCAAGCGTCCGACCATGATCCTGATGGATCTGGTCCGGTTCACCGCCATGGCGTCGATCCCGATGGCCCATTTCTTCGGTCGGCTCGGTTTCGTTCAACTGCTCGTGGTCTCTGCCGTGGTCGCTGCGTCCAGGATCGTCTTCAACGCGGCCAGCGGCGCTTACCTCAAGGTCCTGGTCCGGCCGGATGACCTGCTCGTCGCCAACGCACGGTTCGAGTCCACGCACTGGAGCTCCCTCGCGGTGGGGCCACCGCTCGGTGGAGCGGCGATCGGCATGTTCGGGCCGGTCGTCACCGTGGTGGCCGATGCGGTCAGCTATCTGCTCTCCGCACTGGGCATCACCGCGATCCGCGGCCGGGAAGAAGTTCCGCGCGGCACCGGTGGCAGCCGGGGTCGAACAGCCGCACCCTTCGACGGCTGGCGCCACATCATGGGCCACCCCGTTCTGCGCCCCCTCTACTTCAACCACCTGCTCGTCGCCGGTTTCGTCATGGCCACCGAGCCGCTGCTGGCCGTGCTCCTGCTCCGGCAGCTCGGGTTTCCCCCCTGGCAGTACGGCCTTGCCTTCGCCGCCCCCTGCCTCGGCGGACTCATCGGTTCGCGCCTGGCCCGCCGCGTCGTGGTCCGCTTCGGCCGGTACTGGGTCTTCCGGACCGTCGGCACCCTGCGCGTCATCTGGCTGATCGGCCTGGCCCTGGTCCGACCCGGCACCGTCGGGCTCGTCACCGTGATGGCCATCGAGGTGGCGATCATCATCAACATGAGCCTGTACGGCCCGGTGCTCGCCGCCTACCGGCTGGAACTCACCCCCCGGCACCTCGTCGCACGCACCCTGTCGGCCTGGTCGATCGGGCAGCAGATGTCCATCGCCGTCCTCACCGCGCTCGTCGGGATGCTCTCCGCCGCCATCGGCCCGCGCGCCGCCCTCGCGGTCGTGGGACTGCTCGCGCTGACCACCCCGCTCCTGCTTCCCCGGCCGAACCAGGGTTCACGGAAGGATCCGGAGCCGTCCCGAAGTCGCCTCGGGTGAGCGGACCGGAACGAGGGGATACGGATCCCCAAAGCTCTGGCCGTGGAACTGGGGTCCAAGCATCCGACGTGGCCGTCCGCGCAAGGCGGCCGGTCCTGTACCGCGCGTCCGTCGCCCAGCACCCGACACCATCAGCGGACCGCTCTCGGAACGGCAGGTGCACGGGGACGGGCGACGGACGGTCAGCAACCGTTCGGCGTCAGGTGCGGACGGGAGCCGGGGGCGCGGCGTCGGGGAGGAACCGGTCCTGACGGAGTTCGGCGAGCAACTCGTTCCGGCCGGCCAGCATCTCGGTGAGGATGCGGCGCGCGGCGCGCAGCAGATCGGCCACGTCTCCGCCCGCCAGCTCGTAGGTGACCGTGGACCCCTCCCGGGTGGAGACGACGATGCCCGAACGGCGCAGCACGGCCAGTTGTTGGGAGAGGTTGGACGCCTCGACGTCGATCTCCGCCAACAGGTCCCGGACCGCCATCGGGCCGTCCTGGAGGAGCTCGAGGACGCGTATGCGGACGGGGTGACCGAGCATCCGGAAAAACTCGGCCTTCACCTGGTACAGCGGCACCTGCATACCCACGACGCTCCTACAACTCCTCGGACCGTTTGCCACGGCCGTGCACACCCACCGGCGGCACGGCCCCTGACCATCGTCGCGTCCCGTGAGGCCACGCGCACCCGAAGTTGACCGGTTTCGGATCTGTCGAGTTGAAGAAATCTTCAACTCATGGGCACGCGTAGGCCCGTTCGGGACGTGAGAGCTACACCTCGAGCTCTGCCTCGACCCGACGGAGTTGGTGGCGGGCCATGGCCAGGTTGGACTTCGCCTTGTCGAGCACCAGGTAGAGGAACAGTCCGCTTCCGCTGCGGCTGCGCAACAGCCTGATCAGGTGGTACTGACTGCCGAGGGTGATCAGCACGTCCTCGAGGTCGTCCTGGAGTCCCAGCATCTCCATGGCCCTGACCTTGGCCCGGATCACGTCCGTGTTGCCGGCTGCAGCAACCGTCAGGTCCAGGTCCTTGCCGCCACCGAGGGTGCCCAGGGCCATGCCGCTGGTGTAGTCCACGAGCGCCACCCCGAGCGCACCGTCGATCGAGGTCATCGCTTCCTTCATCGACACTTCCACATTGGCCATGGTGGCCCTCCCCATTGCAACTGCCGTGTCCGGCACTGGATCTTTCGTACCCGGACGCTACCGATCGTCGGGCGGCGCATGTCCGGATCCGCGGATTCGTCCGAAAACGATCGTTGTGGAGACGAGGCAGAACATCTCGTGACCGACCCGCTGCCCGGCACCCGAGTGCGGCCGGCACGGTGACATGCCGGGGCGTCCTGTCGTTGGACGTGACATGACCGCACGAAGCACTGCATCCGTCGGCCGACCACGCCCCGCTCCCGCTCCACGGGCGGCGTCCCCTGCAGGAGGTACCGACCGCCACGACGGCGGGGGTCGTCCCGCCACCGCCAGGGGCGCCCTTCCGCGGGCCGGCGGTCCGCCGGCGTCCCGAAAACGAAGAACGAGAAGGGAGCGACCCATGCACAAGTTCGTCGACGAGGAGGTTCCGATGGACCTCTTGCCGACGGAAGGCCCTGCGTACCGCATTCCAGTGCGCATGAGATACGACAACTGCGACCCCCTTGCGGTGCGACTCGTCATCCCGTTGCCGGACGGCTCCACGAACACCTGGTGTTTCGCAAGGGAGTTGCTGTTCAACGGGGTCGGACGCCCTTGCGGGGAAGGTGACGTCACCGTCTCGCCCGTGGGGCAGCACGACGGCGGCGCGGTACTGATCCGCCTGCGGGTCAACCAAGAGGAAGCGCTGTTCGTCACTCCGGGCGATCCGCTGAAGGCCTTCCTCGACCGTACCGGCGCACTGGTGCCGTTCGGGCGCGAAGAACACCACCCCTGTTACTGGTGGCACTTGGACACGGAACTGGACAGCATCTCCAGATCCTCCCGCTGACCGTTCCTCCGCAGGGAGCCGACGGAACCCTGCGCCGAGACGTACCCACCCGGCCGCCTCCATCACCTCCTGAACCCTCCTGAGCGCCGTGTCCGCCCCGGCGTCGTTCCCCGCCGTCGACCCCCGCGCCGTCACTCCCCCAGACCCCGGGACTGACCGCGCTCCGCCGAACACCGCCGCACGGGCTCCGACGCCCCGGCAGCCCCGTCTCCTCCATGTCCCTCCAGGTGCGCAGCAGGCTCCCGAGGGCTGCGGCACCACCGCCCACCGGACGAACGGAGGCCCGTGGAAACCTGCGACCGTCGTGCTTCCGCTTCCTCTCCCCGCAATGAACCGTGGATCCGGCCAGTCACCTCTTCGGCGCCACACCCGGCGATCGCGGTCCCCTTTCCCCCGGACCGCCTTCACGCCGCTCCCGCAGGCACGTCGCCTGCCGAGCAACACGCACACACGCCAGCACCGCGTCTTCACCGTGCCGGCGCCAGAGTGCCGGATCCACGGCCTCTCCTGAGCCGCTCAACCAGACTCCCGCAAGGAGCCGGGCCGCCTTCTGCACATCGGTCTCCCCGGTCTCCCGACCGCCGGGAGACGCCTCCACCGCAGTGCGGGCGAAGCCTTCGAGCTCCGGTGAGAGGAGCAGACGAAGATCGAGCAGGAGGGTGTCCATGAGGGCGGCGAAGGCGAGGAGCTTCCCCTCCGGTTGATCCATGTCCTGGAGCAAGCGGTCATGGGTCTGCTCGCCCAACCGATTGATCACGGAGAGGCGTTGGAGAACGACGTATCGCGGATGGGCCTCGTCCGGAGGACGCGGTGCGTTGGCTCGTAACGGCGTCATGCGTGACTTCCTCGTACAGGTCGCTTGGGGTGCTTCCAGCAGTGCCGGGCCGAGCACCCGGCGGTTCCGATTCCCCGGGGGGCGATCCGTCACCGCCGAGCCGATGGCCTGGTGTACGGAGGTCACACCACCCTGCCGCCTTCGGCCGCCAGCAGGGGCGAACGGCCCTCCGTGGGGGCCCTTCGCCCCCTTCCGCCGCTCCGCGCACCGCTGCATCCGCCCTTGCGCGAGGTGGCGTTCGAGCCGTTCGGGCCGAACCGGTCGGGACCACCGGTCCCGATCACGGGACGTCGGGTCCCTCGCTCCCCGTACCCGGGCAAGGAGACGGTGGAGACCGGAGGTTGCACATCAATGAATCCACGCATCAGCCACATGGCATCAGGGACCAATCCCACGTCCGTCCCGGCCGACCAGAACCGGCGACAGGAGCCGGCCGATCATGATGCACACGACCCGCACGTCGAAGGCGGTGCGACCATGAGGGCTCGCGCGGAGGAACTCCACCGCGTCCTCGTGGAGCGCGCCGCCCCGGACAGGCCGAACCTCGCCACCGTGTGCCAACTCGTGGTCGAGAACTGCGCGGTCGAGTCGGCGGCGATCCTCATCGGCCGGGGGCAGCAACGCGGCTCCCTCCACAGCACCCATGGTGTGGCCGGGGCGATGGAGGACCTGCAGATCACACTCGGGGAAGGCCCGAGCGTGGACGCCTGGGACACGAGGGAACCGGTCACCGCAGGTGACCTCGCGGAGGCCCGCTTCCTCGAGCGGTGGCCGGGCTTCACCCCGCAGGCACACGGGGCAGGCGTCCAGGGGGCCTTCGTGTTCCCCCTGCAGGTCGGCGCCATTCGCTTGGGAACGCTCTCCCTCTACCGCATCAAGCCCGGACACCTGATGCCAGAACAGGTCCGCGACGCACTGCTGCTCTGCACCATCGCTCTGGAGCAACTGCTCTCGCTGTCCCAGGAGAATCCACCGTCCGCACCCGGAACCCTGGGCCTGGGCACGGAAAGCCTGCAGGTGTACCAGGCCACCGGCATGGCCGCTTCCCAGATGCGAGTCGGCATCGAGGAGGCCTTCGTCCGGATGCGCGCCCACGCCTTCAGCGCCGGGATGTCGCTGTCGGAGGCCGCCAAGCTGATGATGACGGGCCAACTGGTCTTCTCTCCGGTCCGGGACCGCCCACCGGGGCGGCCTGGCGAGGGGCCCGACGACGAGGCGGACGGGCAGTGAGGGGAGCACCGTGATGGACAGGGAAGAGGCTCTGGCCTCTGCCTTCGTGGAACTGGCGGACACCCTGGTCGAGGACTTCGACATCATCGATTTCCTCAACCGCCTCGCCGAGCACTGCGTGTCGCTCCTCCATGTGGACGGAGCCGGCATCCTGCTGACCAACCCGCAAGGCGAGCTCCACTTGATCGCCGCGTCGAGCGAGAAGACGCGTCTGCTGGAGCTCCTCCAACTGCAGGGATTCCAAGGGCCCTGCGTCGCCTGCTACACGGAAGGACGTCGGGTCGACTACTCGGATCCCGACCCGGACGCGGAAGTGGAGGACCTCCCCTGGCCGCGCTTCGCCAAGGCGGCCCGTCAGGAGGGGTTCCGCGGCGTGTGCGCGCTCCCGATGCGCCACAAGGGCAAGGTGATCGGCGCGCTGAACCTCTTCCTGCACGACTCCGGCCCGCTCGACGACCGACGCGCTGCACTCGGCCAGGCCCTCTCCGACATCGCCACCATAGGCATCCTCCAGGAGCGGGCCACGAGACAGCAGGAGATCCTGGCGGACCAGTTGCAGTACGCGCTCAACAGCCGAGTGGTCATCGAGCAGGCCAAGGGGTTCCTCGCCCATCGGCTCGAGACCAGTCTCGACGAGGCGTTCGCAGCACTTCGGACGCTGGCGCGGGGCAGCAACCGGAAGCTGGTCGACATCGCGCTGGAGGTGATCACCGAACCCGACAAGGTGGTCCCCGATCTCCAGCCTTGAGGTGTTCGGAGCCCAGGGTGGGCCACCATGAGTCATACGATCACATTTAAATCGGAACTCGGCGTGGCGTCGTGACACGGCACTAACATCCTTGTCAGGCCTTCTGCCCCAGGAGGCCTGACAAGGTGCCGCCCCAGACCCCGGCGGACTCAGGAGACCTTCCATCCGGAGTTGTGGTGCACCTGTACACGCTCAGTTTCCCCCATCCCCATCACTACGTGGTGTCCTTCCACGGCGAGGCCGACATCCTGAGCGCCCCGCTGCTACGGCGCGCCTTGGGCAAGGCCTTGGAAGACGCCGCCGGTCGCGATGTCGTCGCCAACCTCTGCGAGATCGACTTCATGGACAGCTCGGGAGCGGCACCGCTCATCGAGGCGGACAGGTCACTGCACTCCAGGGGGCGCCGTCTGTGGATCAGCTGCGCCACCGCACGCAGCGCCCGGCTCTTCCGTGCGCTGAAGCTGGACGGGGTCTTCCCCAGGGTGCCCCGCAGCGTAGCGGCGGGGCTGTGCAACAACGGCGTCGGTCACCACGCGGCGTGGACGACGGAATGAGGGGCCCCGCCATCAGCCGTCCGACGTCAGGGGGGTGTGGCCAGGAGGCCTCAGCGCATGGCTGGCGATCACCGCCGCCTGGACCCTCCGTTCCACACCGAGTTTCAGGAACAAGCGCGAAATGATGTTCTTCACGGTCTTCTCGGCGAGGTGCAGCCTCCCCCCGATCTCCCGGTTGGTCAGCCCTTCGCTCACCAGCAGGAGGATCTCCTTCTCACGGTCGGTGAAGCCCGGGAGATCCGGCTCCGTGCGGCGCTCGGGCACCTCCCCTCGGACGCGTGCCATCAGTCGCGCGGTGGCACCCGGATCCAACATCGATTGACCGGCGGCCACCGTACGCACGGCAGTGACCAGGTCGGTACCGGTGATCTGCTTCAACACGTAGCCGGCCGCGCCCGCCATGACCGCGTCCAGCAGGGCCTCCTCGTCGTCGAACGAAGTGAGCATCAGACAGGCCAGGTCCGGCATGCGCGAGCGCAGCTCGCGGCACACCGTCACTCCGTCGCCGTCCGGGAGCCGGACGTCCAGGATGACGACCCGTGGACGGAGGGCGGGGATCCTGACCATGGCCTGGGCCGCCGTGGCCGCCTCGCCCACGACCACCAGGTCGGGTTCCGCACCGAGCAGGTCCTGCACCCCACGGCGGACGACTTCGTGGTCATCGAGCAAGAAGACGGTGACGGGCTCCGGTGCGGGCGGGAGACCACTGTCGATCATGACTCAACTCCTGTGCGTGCGAACCCCCAAGGGGCCACGTGTCTGACAACGGGTCACTACGACAAGATTCTCGGGTGCGTTCGGCCCCGTTGTACTCGAGATCCGACGCCGGAGGACACCGCGCGAAAATCGGCCTGCAGATCAGGAACCGATGCGACACCACGGGGACCCACGGCGCGAGCGGACACCGCCACACGGGTCCGCCTCGACCGGGAGGGCGGCGTGAGCGGGCAGGACCGTCCGACGAACGGCGGACCCGGGTTCCTCACGTTCCACTCGGAAGCGGCACCGTCCAGACGGCTCTGGCACCACCCGTGTCCGGGCTTTCCAGCACGAACGTGCCGCCGAGTTCGTCCGCCCGCTCGCCGATGTTGCGCAATCCGCTCCGGCGGCCTTGCGCCGGGATGCCGATGCCGTTGTCCGAGACGCTCAGTACGATCTCCCCCGGGTTCGCCCTGAGCACCACGCCCACCCGGCTCGCCTTGGAGTGGCGGGCGGCATTGCTGAGGAGTTCATTGAGCACGGCCATGGTCTGGTCGGCGATGGCCACCGGCACGTCCGTGTCCAACAGCCCTTCCATGCTGAGCCTCGGCGGGTGCCCCAGAGCGGCAGCCGCGTCCCCCACGGCTCGCGCAGCGCGGGCTCGAAGACCGGCGTCCGAGCCGCGGTCCCTCGTCCGCAGCCCGAAGATCGTCGAACGAATGATCTTGATCGTCTCGTCCAGGTCGTCGACCGCTCGCCCGACGCGCTCGGCCGCCCCCTCGTGCTGGACCAGCCGAGCGGCGCTCTGGAGCGTCATACCGGTTGCGAAGAGCCTCTGGATGGCGAGGTCGTGCAGGTCACGGGCGATCCGGTCACGCTCTTCCAACAGCGCCAGTTGCTCGGCGTCCCTGCGTCGTTCGGCCAGCTCCAGGGCGATCGCCGCCTGACCGGCGAATGCCACCAGGGGCTCCAACTCCTCCTCGACGAAGCCCGGTTCCCCCGCGGCACGGGCGAGGAACAGGACGCCCCGCCGCTCGCCCCCCGCGGTGCCCAGCGGAACCGCCACCGCCGGCCCGATGCCGTCCCTGGTCTGGCCGTCCCTAGGGAAGCGTTCGTCAGCAGCTGCGTTCCAGGTCGTCACCGGAGTGCCGGACGCATGCGCCGCCCCGGACAGGGTCCCACTGCCCGGAACCAGCAGCCCCCGTCTCGTCGCGCTCCCTTCCGGACCGACCGCGAGTTCCACGACGAGGTCGTCCGCCCCCGTCACGGGCACGGAGATGTCCGCCAGCACCGCCCCGGTGATCTCCTTGGCACGGCTGGCGATGATCTCCAGCACGGCTCCGCGGGAACTTCCGGACAAGAGGCTCTCGGTGATCTCGGCATTGGCCTTCAGCCACCGCTGCTGTCGCTGCGCCCCTTCGTACAGACGGGCGTTGTCGATCGCCACTCCCGCCGCCACGGAAAGCGTGGAGATGACGGCTTCGTCCTCGACGTCGAAGTCCACTCCACCGCGCTTGTCCGTGAGGTAGAGGTTCCCGAACACCTCGTCGCGCACCCGGATGGGAACGCCGAGGAAGGTGCGCATGGGCGGATGGTGCGCCGGAAATCCGTACGAGGAGGAATGCGTGCCCAGGTCGGTGAGGCGTAGGGGCTCCGGGTGGCGGATGACCTCGCCCAACAGTCCGTGACCGGCCGGGCGCGGGCCGATCTCGGCGATCTGCTCGTCCGCCAGCCCGACGGTGAGGAACTGGGACAGGGTGCGGCCGTCGGGTCCGATGATCCCCAGGGCGCCGTAATCGGCGTCCACCAGAAGGGCAGCCGCCTCGACGATGCGACGGAGCACCTGCGCCAGGTCCAGCTCGCGGCCCACGGACACCACGGCTTCGAGCAGGCTGTGCACGCGGTCCCTGGTGCCCCGCACCGCATCGATGCGGACCTGAAGCTCGTCGAGCAGCTCGTCGAGCCGCATCCGCGGGACCTGTGCCAACGGCTCGCTCACGCTCACCCGTTCCTCCTCGCCCTTCGACCGGCACCAGCCTACCCAAGATCAACAGTCCGAACGGCTCTCCGCGGGATCCTGCGGAAGCGGAGCGAGCAGCCCCCGCTGCCCGGGCCGTGCGGTGAGCCAGCCCCGCGGGTCCCGGTGCCGCCCCGTCCTCCGGGCACGCGTCGGCCCGTGTTCCCCGTAGCCACGGGCGCCTCCGCCCACACCCCGATCGGTCCGGGGCCGTGGTTGCGCGCCGCCTCCAGGCCATCGCAGCGTTCTGACGACAGCGCCTGGAAGACGACGGGGCCCCTGCCGTGAAAGCCGCCATTGGGCCTGTTGGCCCCTCCCCCGGGCCTGGGTGGCCGTAGCCCCCCGTTCGTCCGGAGGGTGGTATGGAAACCGTGAACACCGACCGGGCACTCCTCCTCGCCACTCGGGTGAGCAAGATCTACCGAACCGGATCCGTCGAGGTCACCGCCTTGCGCGACCTGGACCTCCTCGTCCACCGCGGGGAGATGGTGGGAGTCATGGGGCCGTCCGGTTCCGGAAAGACCACCCTGTTGAACTGCCTGTCGGGCTTGGACGACATCGACGGCGGTCGGGTGGAGGTCGACGGTCACGACCTGTTCGCGATGTCGGACGCAGCGCGCACGGAGCACCGGGCCCACACCATGGGCTTCGTCTTCCAGGCGTTCAACCTCATACCGGTGTTCTCCGCAGTGGAGAACGTCGAACTGCCCCTGCTGCTCGTGGGCACCCGGCCCCGCGAAGCCCGCCGCAGGGCACTGGACATGCTCGACCGGGTGGGGCTCGGTCATCGGGTCGAGCACCGGCCGAGCGAAATGTCCGGGGGCGAACAACAGCGGGTGACCATCGCCCGGGCCCTCGCCGGTCGCCCGGCAATCGTGTGGGCGGACGAGCCGACGGGCAACCTCGACAGCACCATGGCCGGCCAGGTCATGGACCTGCTGTGCGAGCTCAATCGAGAAGGGGGCCAGACGATCGTCCTGGTCACCCATGACGCCGGCATCGGTGCCCGCGTCACCCGTCTGATCCGCATGCGGGACGGACGTCTGGTCGACGACGTGGACCAGGCCGTCACCCCCTCGGCCGTGCTCCCCGACCCCCCTCCGGGCTGACCATGTACCCGAACCTCCTCGCTCCGCTGCTCATCGCCCTCGCGCTCGCCCTTGCGGCGCTGCTGATGGTCGCGATCCGGCAACCGATCTCACGGCGGCTGGCCTTCCGGCAGGTGGCGCGCCGGCGCACCGAGGCGGCGCTGGTGATCGGGGGGTCGATGCTCGGCACGGCCATCGTCATCGGGGCCCTGGTCGTCGGGGACACCTTGGACTTCTCCGTACGGCAGGAGGCGTACCGGACCCTGGGACCGGTGGACGAGCGCGTCGTCGCGCCCCCGGGGCCGGCCGGGCGTGCCGTCACCGAACGGCTGGCCACCCTGGCCGGCAACCCCGACGTCGACGGGGTGCTGAACGCCGAGGTCACCCAAGCGTCGGCCGTCAACACCACCGGTGACCGCACGGCCGCCGAGCCGCGCGTCCTGGCCTGGCAGATGGACTTCGGCGAGGCTTCGCGCTTCGGCGCGCCGAGCGGGGACTCCGGTCTCGACGGGCCGAACCCGATGCCCGGCCAGGTCGTGATCAACGAGCCGCTGGCCCGTTCCCTCGGCGTGGAAGCCGGGAAACCGGTCACGTTGTTCTTGTTCGGGACCCCCCGGACGTATCGGGTCGAGCGGGTGGTGCCGGAACAGGGCCTTGCCGGTGTCGGCCTGGGCGGCAGGTTGAACCGGGACGCGTTCCTGGCACCGGGGGACCTCGATTCCGCCGCTCGGGCCGCGGGAACGGAGCCGCGCTCCGTCACCTTCGTGTCCAATGACGGCGGCGTCGAAAGCGGCGATCGACTGACCGACCGGGTGACCGCGGAGATGCGGGAGGCCCTGGGGCCGCTCGCCGGCCAGACCTCGATCGAAACGCCGAAGCACACGGTGCTGCGGGACGCGGAACAGGCCGGTGCCTCGCTCGGCGCCCTGTTCCTCATGATCGGCAGTTTCAGCATCATCGCGGGCGCACTGCTGCTGGTGAACATCTTCGTCATGCTCGGCGAGGAGCGGAAGTCCCAGATGGGCATGGTGCGGGCGGTGGGGATGAAGCGTTCGCGGCTCATCGGCTCCTTCACCCTCGAAGGAGCCGCCTACGCGTTGCTGTCGGTACTGCCGGGCGTGGCCATCGGGGTCGCCGTCGGCTGGGGCGTCGCCGTGGTCGCAGCACAAATATTCCAAGGCTGGTCGGTCGGCGGGAGCAGCATCCGGATCGCGTTCGCCATCACCCCGACCAGCGTGCTCAACGGGCTGGCCCTGGGCCTGCTCATCGCCTTCGTCGCGATCCTGGCGACCAGTGTGCGCATCAGCCGGTTCAACATCATCGCCGCCATACGCGACCTCCCGATGCGGTCCGGGCAGGGGGCGAGCCGTCGTCTGCTGGTGGTCTCCACCGCCCTTGCCGCCCTCTGCGTCCTCCTCGCCGTACCGGCCGTGGCCCGCAGCCAACCCGAGGCGACCTATCTGCTGCCCGCCGTCGCGGTCGCCCTGGCCGCTCCCGCGCTGCTGCGCGTCCTCCCCCGGCACGCGGTCACCACCCTGGTTGCGGGGAGCGTCCTCGCGTGGACGCTGCTGGCACCCGTCATCCGGCCCCGGATATTCGACACGCCTTCGATGTCCGTCTACGTCATCCAGGGCACCTTGGCCGCCTTCTCCGCAGTGGTCCTGGTCAGCGACAACCAGAAGACGCTGCTCCGCCCCCTGCGACGGCTCCTCGAGCGGCCCACGGAAGGCGGCCTGGCGGCGCGGCTCGCGGTCGCCTATCCGCTGGCCAAGCGTTTCCGGACGGGCGCGACCCTGGTGATGTACACGCTGATCGTGTTCGTCCTCGTGCTCCTGACGGAGATCTCGGGCATCCTCCGTGCCGGTGTGGACGGAGTCGTCGCGGATGCCACGGCCGGATACACCCTGCGCCTGGACTACAACCCGGAGGTCGCAGGAGACCGGCTGGTCGCCGAAGTGAGAACAGGCCCCTCCGCCTCGGAGATCACGGCCGTGACGCCGCTGCTCAACGCCACGGGCAAGGCCACCGACCCCGGGCACCGCGGTGACGGTCTCCTCGACATCGCCGCCGTCGGGGTGCCCGACGGCGCAATCAGCGGCATCACCTTCCGTGAGCGACTGCCCGGCCTCGAGGACGACGCCGCGGTGTGGCGGGCCCTCGCCACGGATCCCCGCTACGTCGTCATCGACGGCTTCTTCGGCAGTACCGGCGGCCCGGCGGGCGACTACTACGACCCCGGTGACACCCTCACCTTGACGGACCCCCGGACGGGTCGTGGCGAACAGCGGATCATCGCCGGGGTGCTCAGCAACGGGCTGGTCTTCTACCCGGGCACCGGCGCCAGTTCGACCACGTACCCCGTCGTGGCGAGCGAAAGGGCCACGCGCGAGCTCTTCGGCGCCCAGGCGCGGAACGCATCGGCGCTGGTGAGAACCGGTCCCGGCGCCTCCGCCGACGTCGTGGCGACCCAACTGCAGGGCGAACAGCTCTCTTCCAGCCTGGTCGCCACGCCCATCGAATCGGATATCCGCCGCCAGTTCGACTCCAGCACCGCCTTCTTCCGCCTCATGCAGGGCTTCCTCGCCCTGGGCCTCGGCGTGGGCATCACCGGCCTCGGCGTCGTCATGGTGCGGGCCGTGCGCGAACGCCGCCGCACCATCGGCATCCTGCGGGCGCTCGGTTTCCGGGCCCGTACGGTCCAGCGCTCCTTCCTCCTGGAAAGCTCCTTCGTCGCCCTGGAGGGAATCGTGCTGGGCTCGTTGTTGGGCGTCCTCACCACCTGGCTGATGTACAGCAACAGTGCTGCGTTCCAAGGCCTCGAAGGGGGCTTCCCCATCGAATGGGCCGGCATCTTCGGCCTCGCCGCGGCCACCTTCGTCGCTTCCCTCCTGGCCACGATCGGACCGGCACGGCGTGCGGCCGCCATCCGTCCGGCGCTCGCGGTCCGCGTCACCGAATGAGGCCCCTCCCGCCTGACGTCCTTCTCCGTGGAGGTCGTTTCCGGGCCTCCGGGCCTGGGGTGAGCCGTGACGTCGATCGAGCGGAGCGGACCGCCAAGCACCACCGGGCCTGAGACCCTCGCGGTCCTCTCTGGTGCAGGTCGGTCTCGCCGAGCCGGGCAAGAACGTCATCCACATTCGAGCAAGAGATCGTCTCGGGCTCGTGGATCGGGCTGAACCACCAGGGTCGGGGACTTGGGACCGAGATGCGCGTTGCCATGCTGCACCTCGCCTTCGCAGAGCTGGGTGCCGTATCGGCAACATCGATGTCCTTCACCAACAACGTCTCCTCGGTTTCCGTATCGCTGAAACTCGGCTGCCGTCCCGACGGCATCACGCGTGACGTCCTACACGGCGGGGTCGTCGAGTCCCAGCGGTTCCGCCTCTCCCGTGAGGATTGGCACTCGCGCGAGCATCCACCCGTGACAGTGAGCGGGTTCGTGGGCTGCGAGAAGCTCTTCGGGATCTCCGGCGGGGAAACGGACACGGGGGCTGCTTACGGGCTGACCCGCGATTGATGTTGTACGCAGGTCGCGACAGCAGTTGACATCTCGTCGAGCAGCACCCCGGCCAGCGCAGAGTCGATGTGCACGAGCACGGACAGCACCCAAGTCAGGCCGGACGACGCGATGGTGTGATGATGTCGGTCATGGCTATCGAATCAGTGGTCGTGCGGCAGCGCGTCGAGGACCTGGACGCGGCTGTGCCCTTCTACGAGAGACTGACCGGAAGCACCGCATCCCGTTTCGCCTTCACCGGGGTCACTCTGGCAAGCGTCGGCCCCTTCCTGCTGTTCAGCGGTCCGGACGAGGCCGCGCAGCGAGTTGCCGGCGTGGCAGCCACCCTGACGGTCGCAGACCTGGACGCAGCGGTGAAGGAAGCGGTGGCGGCAGGCGGCGAGGTGCTGGTTGCTACCTCCCCAACACCGAATGGCCACCGCGCCGTGCTGCGGCACCCGTACGGCGGGGTCTTCGAGTACGTCGGTCCCTGAACCTGCGGCTACCGCGATTGATCCCAGGCCGTGACATGACGACGGCCGCGCGGGCTCTTGAGATGTGAAGATCAAGCAAGCCCGCACGGCCATGTCGCATCCTGCCTTCTGCGGCGTCACATGCCCACATCTCGACGAGTTGATCGAAGAACTTGCGTCGCGCTGGGAGGCGCGCTGCGAATCTGGACGGCACGAGCGGCGGCAGAGCGCTCGCCGACGGCAGGCCGGGGCCGGGCCGACGTACGAACTGGTCTTCATCGAACGGGTATCGCCGGGCTGGTTTCCGACCGCGCTGCGAAGCGGGCCACCCGTCACAAGCCGAGCACCGAACTTGTGCTCGCCCGTACTACAGCCTGCTAACCGGGTGTTTCATCGCTGTTTTGTGGATCATGTTCCGCGCCAGGTCGGGGTGGTTTCGTTGGCGAGTCGGCGGGTCATGAGGTTGATCATTGCGGTGTGGACCATGGCTTCGGAGCGGGCTGGGAGGGCTTCGTAGTCGCGGGCGAGGCGGCGGTGGTTCATGAGCCGGCCGAAGGTTCGCTCGACGAGTGCAGTCCATCGTGCCGCTTGCTCGGGCCGCGCAGCCCGACGACGTGGTCGAACACGGCTAGTCCTGCCTCCCTGAACTTGCGCGAGCGATAGTCCAGGGCGGGTGGCCGTGCCGTGCGGCGTGGGTGCGGAAGTCGAAGAAGCCCAGACCATCGACCTTGCACTCGGTGTCGATCTCTTCGAGCGTCCAGCAGTGGTCGGAGTAGTCGTCGATGGCGACGCCGCCAGCTTCGAGGACGTGTGACAGGAGGTTGCGGATCTCGGCAGTACCGTCGATGTGGCTGGAGACGCTGACCAGCAGGTCCCAGGTCGGGCGATGGTAGAGCGCGGAGTCCAGCAGGCGTACGTCCTCGGGATCCCAGCCGGCGAACAGGTGACCGTCCTGCTCGTCCTCGAGGTCGATGGAGAGCTTCCCGTCCGTCCAGTATCCGTTCTTGCCGGGCATCAGCCGGTCAAGCCGTGCGGCTGTCGCGGTCGACTCTCCAGCGGGGAACACGTAGACGCTGCGCATGGGCGGAGCGTAAATGGCGACGCAGGGCTGCGGCCGGGGAGTTTCATCCCGGCCATAGATTGCCTTCGTCGACGGTGGCAGTGCGAGCGGCGACTTCACCGAATGACAGATGTCGAGGTTCACCGTTGAGGTACGGCACTGCTGGCTGCCATCAGCTCCACTGCCACTACGAACGCGAGCCGGAACGCTCCCTCATCTATCGACGACTCACCAAGTGAAACGACGTCTAAATCACCCACCAGCCGGACCACCAGGCCAGCACGGTCCGACATCAATCGTGGGTCAGGGCGTCGCCGGCGGGGGCCGCGGCGTGAGCGGACGGCCGGGATCCCGAGGATGAGCGGGCGAAGCGCTTGGACGTCGTTGACGTTCGCGGCAGACACCCTGACGACCATGGGTAGTCCCGGCGCATCAGTCAGCACACGCAGTGTGCTGCCCGCTTTGCCTCGGTCGACAGGATTTGGTCCCGTCAGCAGCCCCTTCTTCGCACTTACCGAGGCGGCATCGACGATCACGGAACTCCAGTCGAGTCCGCCACGGGCTCCGATCCCGTCCAGAACCACGCGGTGCAGCCGACACCACACTCCGGATGCGGTCCAGGCAGAGAACCTCCGATGGGCCGTCGCCGGCGGTGCTCCGAAGGTCAGAGGCAGATACCGCCACGCGCACCCGCTGGTCAGCACGTACACGAGGGCCGTGGACACGGCACGTTGGTCGATCGGCGCGGTGCCACCGCCCTGCGGGCGTGGGCGTAAGGGCGACAGCACCGGCTCGGCCGAGTCCCATAGATCATCCGGAACGAGCCGTTGCGCCAGATCCTCACCCATGAACGATCATGATGCCGCTGCCAACGGCCCCGGCGACGCTTGGTGTGGGCGTTGGGCTGGTTGCCCCGGCCACCTCAGAATGGGCGCATGGCTCCTCTTTCCATCGATCCGCGCCCGTTGAACACCGACGAGCGCGGAATGCTTGAACACATCCTGTCGGTGGAGTTCGTCGGCGCGTCACAGCTGCGGAGTCAGCTGGACCGCACCGAGGTGATCGCCGTCTGGGGGCCCGACTCCGTGAGCGTCGACCTGCGGGTACGGGAACCTTGCGAGCATGCAGCACTGCCGAAAGAGCTCGTGCCGGTAAACGCGCACGTCCATGACCCGTCCGGCGCGTACGTCGGCGAGATCCTCGTATGGACGGACCGGGGAGCCACGCTCGCAGCGCTGGAGTTCGCCTGGGTCACCGACGAGATGCCCACGTCTCTCCCCGCCATCGTGGACGGCGGCCTCCACTGGCCGGCCTGACAGGCTGTCCCCCTGAGCGCTCGTGGTCCTGCAGCGGGCAAGACCGCCAGGTGAGACACCGTCCTGGCAAGACGATCCCGTCGTCCCTTGGTTGCGCATCTCGGTCAGACCCCGGCCGAGGCGCTTCCATGCGCTCCGGCACTGCTTGGGTTCGGTGGCGGCGTGTTCACCGAGGGCTCGGCGGACCGGCCGGCTCGCGCACCACGCGGTAGCGGAGGTAGACGACGTGCGGAGCAAAGGTGCGGGTCTCGACGAGTTCGAGGTCCACCCGGCGCCCGTGTCGGGGGAAGAACGGCACGCCGCCGCCGACCAGCACCGGACAGACCCTGACCCGGTACTCGTCGATCAACCCCGACGCGGCTGCCTCGGCGGCGAGAGTCGCACCGCCGATCGCGATGTTGCCGTCTCCCGGTTCGGCTCGCCATCGTTCGACCTCCTCCGCCAGACGACCGGAGGCCAAACGGGCATTGCCCTGCACGGTCGAGAGCGTGGTGGAGAACACCACCTTGGGCAGCTGCTTCCAGATCTCGGCGAACTCCAGCGTGGAGAAGTCGAGCGATGGGTTCTGGTCGGTGCTCTCCCAGTACAGCATCGTCTCGTACAGCCGTCGCCCCAACAGGTGGACGCCGGCCTCGCGCACCTCGTCGGTGGCGAAGCGGAAGAGCTCCTCACTGGGCGCCGTCCAGTCGAAGCCGCCGTCCGGCCCGACGATGTAGCCGTCCAGCGAGATGCTCATCGAATAGGTCACGCTACGCATCGGACCTCCTCCTCGGCGATGGGTTCGACCGTACGACCGCCGGACGGCGCAGGCCCCGCCCCGGCTCGCGAGATCCCCCGACCGGGTCACCCTTCCGTCGGGGAAACCGCACTCGCCCGCCTCGCCCGCTCCGTCGCCCCCTGGACGCCACTGCCCTCCTGCGCGCCGCACCCGTCTGCCCCGGCCACGGGTCAGTGCACCGGTGACCGGCGCGTTCGCGGTGCCTTCGCAGCCGACGGCACCAACCGCCGAGCCGCGTTCCGCGGTCCCTCCTCGGTGGCGACGGCGGAGGCGGAGAGGAGCGTGGCAGCGGCGAGGCTCCCCCACAGGGCGGCCGGGCCGCGGGCCGCGAGAGCGGTGATGACCGCCGGGGAGACGGCAAGGCCGAAACCCGTGGAGAGCTGGAAGCGTGCGAGCGAGCGCCCCAGGACCCGGGTCGGCGCGAGGGCCGTGACCAACGCGGTGGCGCTGCCGGCGTAGACGATCTCGCCGAGGGTGCACACCACGGAAACGGCGACGACGGCCGGGGCGCCCCATCCGTGTCCGAAGGAGGTCGCCGCGAGGAAACCGAGATAGGACACGGCGAGCACCACCCCCGCGAGCGCCAGCGCGGTCCGCCGGGAGAAGCGGGACAGCAGGACGGTGACCGGAACCTGCAGGGTGACGACCAACACCGTGTTCACCACGAAGATGGCCGCCGACCACACCGGGGACGCGTGCAGCTGCGTCACCAGGATCAGGGGGAGCGCGATTTCGGGGATGTTGAGGCAGAAGACGTAGACGACGTTGGCGGCCAGCAGCCCTCCCATCCGTGGTGCGGGCCCCTCGGCCCCCTCCTCGGTCGGGGCAACGGCCGGTCCCGCGTGGATGCGGACCGACCAGGCCAAGGCCGCCGCCGCGAGGTAGGCGACTCCGGTGGCAGCCGCCAGCACCTGCAGTGCGGTGGTCCCGCCCGTCAGGCACACGGTGGCGAGAAGGGCACCCGTGCCCAGACCGGCGTTGCGCAGGGCACGGCCCGCTGCGAGGGCGGCATCGCGTTCGCGGCCCTGGGCGACGGTGGCCACCAGGGCCGCATGGGCTGCCGGCCATGCCTGGTTGCCGATGCCGAGGAAGAGCGCCGCCGCCGCGAACGGCCAGACGTTCCCGGTCGGGGTCACCAGCAAGAGTCCCACGCCGAGCACCCGCACCAGCATCGACGCCGCCACGACCGTGCTGCGTGCCCCCCGGTCCAGCCACCGGCCCACGGCGGGCATGCACACCAGGCCCATGACGATGCCGAGCGTCATGCCGATGCCGGTGGCCGGAGCGGACAGCTTCACCACCATCACTCCGTAGAGCAGCAGGAAGGGGCGGAGCAGACCGGTGCCGAGCGCGTCCACCGCGAGGGCGAGGGCATAGCGGGGGCCTCCGGAGGCGCGGACGAGGGCACGCGGCTGGATCTTGGTGGTGATTGCCATGGCGTCAACGGTGCGTTCGTCCGTCGGGCCGACCTCGTCGGTTGACCAACACCGTCAATCGACGCGGTCCCGGCCGCTCGACCAGCGATGATGAACGGATGACGTTGAAGATCGACATCACCGGCCTGCCGTCCGAGGGGCTGAGGTTCGCCGCCTCCCCCCTGGCCGAGCTGACCGCGATGCTGCACGTACTGGCCGAACCCGGGCACCACCCACAGCTCGCGGACTGGGCCGGGGACGTCTGGGCCGGTCTGCCGCCCGAGCTGGCCGAGCGGTTGTGGGAGGCCGAGTTCCTCTGGCGTTCTTCACGGGCCGACTTCCTGGTCCCCGCGCGTCCCCGGCAGACGCTCGCCGAGGAGTTGGACGACGTGGACCGGATAGGTGACGACGCCTATGTGACCTCCGCGCTCATCACCACGTGCGGCAGCAATCGGGTGCGCTTCGGCTCGCCGTCCCCGCTCGCCGACGCAGCAGCACGCGAGCGCGCCCTGGACCTGGCCCAGGCCCGCGGCGCCCGCCAGGAAGCCTTCGCGGAGCGACTGCTCGCGGATCCCGCCGTCATGCGCGCCCGAGTGCGCCAGACCCTCGAACTGTGCGCCGGGGCCTTCTTCGACGCGGCCTGGACGAAGGCGGCCGTGGCGCTCGCCACCGATCTGCGGCTGAAGAACGACCTGCTCAAGCGCCAGGGAACGGAGGCCGCACTCGCATCGGTCTCCGGCGCCGTCAGCCTGACACCGGACGGCAGCCACATCGTGGTGGACAAACTTCAGGACCACGTGACGTCGGCCCGCGACAGCGGGGTCACCTTCCTTCCCAGCGTCTTCGGCCGCCCGCACCTGGTGGTGGTCCGGGCACCCGGGTGGCAGCCCGTGGTGCAGTACCCCGTGGCCGAGGCGGAGCCCTTGGAGCCGGTGCCGCTGGAGACGGTCACGCTCCGGTTGGAAGCACTCTCGCACCCGGTGCGGCTGCGCCTGCTGCGCACCCTGGCCCGCGGCCCGCACACCACCAGTGAGCTTGCCCACGCCTGGGAACTCTCGCCCCCGGAGGTCTCCCGTCATCTCGCCGTGCTGCGGCGTGCAGGCCTGGTCACGACCCAACGGCAGGGGCGTTACGTCCGCTACACCCTCGATCTCGCCGATCTGGCGTCGCTGGGCGGAGACCTGCTGGCCGCCGTGCTGCGCTGACCGCGGCCCCACGACGGGTTGCAGATCGCGCAGGGGCGCCGAGGATGGAACGGGAAGGGTACGACCGAGGACGCCTCTTCCGTCGTCGCCGGTGAGGCCGCCAGACGTAGCCGGTGAGGCCGCCGGAACGGTGCGCATCCGTGCGCGTGACCTGGAGGGAACATGGGCGGGCTTCCTGCTCCGATCGCTCCGTCCCCCGTCCGGCCCGGGCGCCTTCGGACGGCCCCGGCCACCGGCGGCGAGACCGACGTGCTGCGGGACGAGGGGGAGCAAGGAGCCGACGAACCCCCCGGAGCCGGAGTCGGCGTCGCCTCCGTGCGCGTTCGGGCCGCGTGCCACGGCCTCCCCTTCACGGACGGACCTCCGGGACGTCCGCGCCACCGACGTGGCGCACGGCCCCTCCGTCGGGGCCCCGCGCACCGCGCCGCACGGTGACCGACACACCCGTGTCCGCTCCGACGCTGCTGTCCTCGGATGCGGACGCATGGCGAAGAGGCTGGTCATGGGCTCAGGGACGGGTACCGGTGGCACCGCCCGCAGGCACTCCCGCAGGAAGCGGGACCTGCACCGGCTCGTCCGTGAACTGAGGCACGGCACGTCCGCATCGGCGTACACCGGCCGGCGGGCGGCTCGGGTGACGCTGGCCGCGGTCACCGCCTTCTACCTCGGCCTCTACGGCCTGCACGAACCCACCACCGCCACATACGGCCTGTTCGCCGCGGTGGCGATGGCCGGGCTCTCCCGCATTCCGGGCACCGGACGACAGCGCGCCGTCGTCCTCGTCCGGCTCCTTCCGATCGGCTGGCTCCTCGTCACCGCAGGAACGCTGCTCGCCGTCCGCACCTGGACCGCGGCGGCGGGGATACTCGTGGTCGGCTTCCTGCTGGCGTACTCGGCCGTGGCCGGTCCCCGGCCGGCCGGGGCGTCCGCGGGCCTCCAGTTGCTCTACATCCTGCCGTGCTTCCCGCCGTACGCACCCCAGGCGCTGGGCGAGCGGCTCGGCGGGACGACGCTCGGCTTCCTGCTGCTCGTACTCGCCGAGCGGCTGGTGCTGCCCGACCCGCCCGGCGTCTCCTATCGGGCCCTGTCCGCGGATGCGGCAGCGATCGCAGCGCGCTGTGCGTCCGAGCTCGCACGGCCGCCGTGGACGCTGTCCACCGGGACGGAGGCCGAGGCTCGGTCCGCCGGTGAAGCGCTGCGCCCCTCCCGGGTGCCGGATGCGGAGCGACCGGCCGGCCCGGGAGCACGGGAACGTGCGCTCGCGCACACCGGCATGGCCGCCCGTGTCCTGCTGGCCCGGCTGCAAGAGGTACCGGCGCCGGGACCGCGCGGCCCCCGTCCCCGGGCCGTGGCCCTTCTGCACGAGGTGGCGGCGTCGGCTCTGAGGACGTCCGCCGCCTTGCGCACGGGTCGCCCGGCCGACACGGAACGGCTGAGGGATGCCTTGACGGTCTACCTCCGACAGCGCACGGTGACGATGCCCGGGGAGGCACCCGAGACGATCGACGCCGTCCTGCGCCGTCAGGCCGTGCTCATCGAAGCCGCCCACGCCGGTGTGACCCTCACGTCCGCGGTCAACCTCTCCGTGGGGCGGCAGCCCGGACCGGCCGAGAAGCGGGACGGCGGCTTCTGGTACGCCGGGCAGGGTTCCGCACGTCTGTGGGGACACCGGCTGGGGGCCCATCTGAGCCCCCGCTCGGTGCACTTCCAGAACGCCGTGCGCATCAGTCTGGCACTGGCGGCCGCTCGTGCCGTGGCCGGGCTCGACTCCCTGCCGCACGGCTTCTGGGCCATGCTGGCCGTCCTCACCCTGACCCGCACCACGGCCGCACAGACCGGTGCGACCGTGGCCAGGGCCCTCGTCGGCACGCTGCTGGGCGCACTGGTCGCCGCCGTGATGCTGGTGCTCGTCGGCGAGAACACCACGGCCTACGCCGCGGCGCTACCGGTGATCATGTCGGCTGCGTTCTGGATCGGCCCGACGCGCGGTGTGGGGTGGGCGCAGGGCCTGTTCACCCTGGTCGTCTCCGTCGTCTTCGCCCAGCTCGCGCCCGCCACGTGGCAGTTGGCCGAGTTCCGCTTCCTGGACGTCCTCGTCGGCAGCTCCATCGGCCTGGTCCTCGGACTGCTCGCCTGGCCCCGAGGCGCCCAGGGGGAGCTCCGCCGAGCCATCGCCGTCCTCTTCCGCGCCATCGGCTCGACCGTCACGTCGACCGCGGCGGTCCTCACGCACGGTACGACGGTGGAGGAGGACGACCTGGTTCCGCTGCGCCGTGCCCTGACGCTGGCGGAGTCGTCCTTCGCCCAGTACCAGAGGGAACCCCAGCACCCCGGCGCCGCTGCCGTGGACTGGCATGCGGCCCTCATCGCGGGACACCACGCCCTGCGCGGGGCCCGACGCCTGTGCTCAGGGAGAGTTCCTGCCGAAGTCCGGACCTCTCCGTGGCGTCATGGACTCGACACGGACAGCGCGGTACTGGCCGGGCGCTACGAACGGACCGGCGGCCTCCTCGAGGGCGCCCCCCGGCCGCTGCCCGCGCCCCCCGGGGCAGGCCGCAGGGAGCCCCCGGCCCCTCCGGCACCGCCGCTCTACTACGACGCCGAGGCATGGCTGAACACACTCTCCGTCGACCTGGACCGGGTCGTTGCGCCCACGACCGGACCCGCCGCGGAGGGCGGGCGGTGACCGTCCTGCGCACCGGGCCGGGCGGCCTGCCCGAGCAGGACCTCCGCACCGGTGTCCGTTCGGGCCGACGAACACCGCGGCCCCTGCAAAGAGGTCTCCACCGTGTCGCCCGGCCCTGCCGGCTCAACCGCTCCCCTCCACCTCGCGCACCGTCCAACCGGGCAGTGGCGAACCGTCCGGGAGCCGTCCGGTGAGCCGGACCGGCGTCATCGCATCCGCACGCACCGCGAGGACCCGCCCCCGCACGTCCGCGCTCACCGGCGCGTCCGCGGTGATTTCCGTGACGCGCCGGCTGCCCGCTGCGAGGAGGTACCGGGTCCCGGTGGGCGCGGCCCAGAACGTTCCGGCGAGGACGTCCTGGCCGAAGCGTCCGCAGGCGGCGGTGTTGCGCACCGTCGTGACGGGGACGCTGCGACCGGGCAGCTCCAAGCTCACGTCGGCTCGTCCCCTCCCCTCCCAGGTGTCGGCCCGCGAGCAGACCCAGAGGGCTCGCCCCGCCCGTCCGGGAAGGTCCTGTGCGGCGAACTCCCACCGGTTGACCGAGCGGACACCGCTGTCCCGGAGGAGCCGAAGGGAACACGCCGAACGCGACCAGGCCGCGAGTCCGAGCGGTCCCGCGGCCTCGTGCGGTCGACGCGCCGGGCTTCCGGCAACGGGCAGGGGACTCCAGGTCAGGTGGACGGGGCTGAGGCCGCCCAGATCGGCGAGGAGGAAGGCGTGGTCCTCCACGATCCGCGTCGAGGAGCGCAACTGGAGGGCGGGCACCGCGCGGCAGTCCCCCGGACCGGCCGCGGGTGCGGGGTCCGTCACGGGCTCGGTGGTCCCGTCGGCGGTGACGCGGAGCGAACGCACGGCGGCGCCGGGGTCCCGCAGGTTCCGCACCCCCGCCTCCACGATCCAGGGCGCGAGGAGGTACCGGGTGCTGTCTCCTTCCCGTACGAGGACCACGGCCGCTGCCGTCGTCACGTCGCTGTCGTCGGCCCGTGCCTCCACCAGTGAGGGCCGGCCGCGTCCGGTGCCCGGCTCGGTGTAGCGGACCAGCGTCCGCCCCGTGTACAGCAGGACGACCTCCGCTCCGCCGACGGAACCCGCGTACAGCAACGAGGGCTGCTCGGCCCCCGCGCCCCGGGGGGTTCCTCCCGTCCACGCGGCCCAGGCCCGTCGGAGCAGGTCCTGGTCGTCGGTGCGGTTGCCACGGGCGGGCCAGGCCGTGAAATCGACCCGTGAGGTGTCGGCCCACCGTTCGGCGGGGACGCGCGCCAGAACCACCGGGTCGGGCACGGCGGACACCACCGGGTCGGGGGCGGTCCCGGGAGAGCCGCTCGGGGCGCCGACGGCAACGACCCCGGCGAGCAGGGACAAGGCCCCCGCCAGGGCCGCGAGCCGGAAACGTCTGCGTCGGCCCAACAGGTCGGTGGGCCGCAGGAGGACCGTGGAGGGGTCGAACTCCGGCCCCTGCAGCAGCCCGGCCACATCCGGGTCACGCCCCGCACGCAACTGTTCGGCCCGGTGCAGGGCCTGCTCCGGAGCGTTCACGTCCGCAGCCCGGAGCAGGGCGATCACGGATGCCGGTGCCAGGCCCTCGAACACCGTCAGGGCGAGGGCAGCGCGGGTCTCGGGCGCTGCCGCTGCGAGCATCCGGTCAAGGGCGAGTTCGTCCGTGCCGCCGGCCCGGGGAAAGACCCGCAGGCCGAGCGCCGCGGGGAGGGCCGCCCCCGCCGACACCGTGAACGGTGGTCGCAGGGCCCCACGGACGACACGGATGCGGAGCCAGTCGTGAGCGGTCTGCCCGGACGCCCCGGCCGCTCGGGGCGCGGGGACCCGATGGGCCCCACCGTCGGTCGCCGCAGCGGCCTCGGCACGGGTGCCGCCGCTCCGCGTGAGGCTGCGCTGCACGAGGGCGTGGGCGGCGAGGACCCTGCGGTGGCGGCCGAGGGCGGGGGGCAGGATGAGGTGGGCCAGTCGTACGAGCGCCGGGTAGTGCTCGACGAGCACCGCCTCGGCCGCGGTCCGGGAAGGCGGCCTCGGGGAGGGTATGGAGGCGGTCTGCTCTGGCGTGCTGGTCGTCTCGGAGGAATCCACATCGGGGAAACGACCCCGCACCGACGACGTCACCTCGGAACTGTGACCGGGGAGCCACCCGGCGGCACCGGCCCGGTCGGGGCACGCCCCGTCGGCAGGGTGCGTGGACCGGGCCCCCGCCCCGACGGCGTCCCCGCTGCCGGTCGTGTGGGAGCTCCCCTCGGCAGCGCCGTCGAGCCGCGGACCGCCGGCTCCCGCGGTTCCCGGCGGTCCGACGGCACGGTGCCCGGCCCGCAAACGGATGCACGACCGGCCGCATTGCCCCCCAACGCGTTAAAAGCCGCTCCGGCGGAGTGATGCAGCGTGCCGGGCGCGGAAGCACGGCCGTTGGGGAGGCGTGAGTACCACGAGCAACCCTCCGATACTGTCCGCCACCCCTGCCGCTCCGTCCGGTGCCGGTTCATCCGAACAGGGCGCGGACGTCGCGCCGTGCGGCATAAGCGTCCGCGCCTGCACCACGCACGGCAAGGACACCCTGTGCATCGCGCTCCACGGTGAGGTCGACCACTACAGTGCGGGACCGTTGCGGGCATTGCTGGCCGCGGCCTCCGACTGGGGATGTCGCCGCCTCGTCCTGGACACTTCGCTCGTCACCTTCGCCGACTCCGCCCTGCTGCGCATCCTGCGGAGCTGGACGGCAGAAGGCCGCAGGTTGCGCCTGACCGGCGTGACGCCTGCGATGGAGAGGCTGAGGGCAGCTGCCTGGGGTTCCCCGCCGACCCGCGGCGCCAGACGCGCCCCGATCGGGAAGGGGACCGTCGGGGAGGGGGCATGACCTTCTGCCTGCTGGTCCTGCTGCCTTGTCTCCTGGCGGTTCTCCTGCTCACCGGCGAGCCTCCTGAGCAGCCCCCGATGCGGCGTCGTCACCGGCGCCGCGGACGGCAGGGCGCGGTGACCCGAGTGGGGGTGATCGTCCGACAAGTGCTTTCCTGACCCCGGCGGACCGCCCCGGGCCGCAGAGCGGTCGTCGGGGCGGTCCGCAGCGGTCCTGCCGGGCCGGCCGGCCCCGGACGGTCGCCGCACCGCCGGTCACACGGGGACGCCCGTTCCGGAACGCAAGCCGCGCGGCGTCTCCCCCGTCCATTGGCGCAGTGAACGGTGGAAGGAGGTCAGTTCCTCGTAGCCGATCAGAAAGGCGATTTCGGCGTACGACAGGGCGGAGCGCTGGAGATAGGCACGGGCCATCCGCTCACGTGTCTGCGCCAGGACCTCTTGGAAGGAGGTCCGCTCGCTGCCGAGCCGGCGCTGGAGCGTGCGCGGGCTCGTGCCGAGCTCCGCCGCCACTTCCGCCAGCGAGCGCCGCCCGGCGGGCAGACAGGCGAGCAGCACGGCCTGGGTGCGCTCCGTCCAGGTGGTGGATGCTTCGAGCGCGTACAGCCGTCGGTCCAGCTCAGGTTCGAGGAACTGCCAGACGGCGGCGTGGGAGGTCGTCACGAACGGGCGGTGCACGTCGTACGGGGAGAAGACGACCTCGGCACGGTGGCCCTTGGTGAGGGGCACCCCGTCCAGGAACTCGATGACGGCGCCCTGGTCCTCGGGCGGCTCCGGCACCGTCACCCTCACGGGCCCCACCCGGGCCCCGGTCGCCAGTCGTGCGAAAGCCACCCAGAACAGCAACTCGAACCGTTCCAGCACGGCCGGAGGCGTGAAGGGGCCCCTCGGGCGCAGCGCGATCCGCAGGCCGGCGTCCCCGCGCACGTCCAGGGTCACCGGGTACATCAACCGCTTGTAGGTGTTGATCCGTTCCGCCGCCTGCGCGAGGTCGCGGGCGGCCAGCCCGGCGAGGACGGGGATGTCGAAGTGGTCGGCCGACACCCCGGAGGCGGCCGCGACCGCGAGGTCGGGACCGCGGTGCAGGGCGTCGGCCGCTTCCCACAGTGCGAAGAAGTCTTCGGCCCCGATGCGCTTCCGGGGCCCCTCGAAGAGGTCCGCCGGCAGGTCGGCGCGCCGCAGCACCTGGACCGGGTCCAGGTCGAGTGCGGAGAGGACCCGCTGCCATCCCGGGGCGAGGGAGTACGTCGGCACCGTTCTAGACGGGCGCGAGGACCGAGCCGTGATCGACGAGCTGTTGGAACATGTCCTCCATCGACTCCTCGATCGGTCGGTAGGTCATGCCCAGTTCGCGGCGGCTCTTGCCGTTGTCGGCCCGCCAGGCGACGTTGACGTTGCGGCTGACGAAGGTGCGGGTGAGCCCGGCCGTCGGGGCCGCGAGCCAGACGAGGGGCTTCGGCAGGGCGCGTCGGGGAAGGGGGAAGCGGTCCGCGAAGCGCGGGAGCAGCGCCTGGGCGAGCGCGAGCACGTGGGTGTCGTGGCCGGAGACGATGTGGCGGCCGTGGACGTCGGGGAGGTACCCGGCGGCGATGTGGGCGCGCGCCAGGTCACGTACGTCGACGACGCCGAGACCGGCTCGGGGTGCGCCTCGGCGCAGGGTGCCGTCACCGAACTGCCGGACGATCGCGAAGCTCTCGGAGGTGGGCCGGGCATGGGTCGAAGGTCCGATGACCAGGGACGGATTGACGACGACGAGCTTCCAGCGGTCCTGCGCGTCGGCGATCTCCCAGGCGGCCCGCTCGGCCAGGGTCTTGGAGTAGCTGTAGGGCTGGTAGTCGAGGGAAGCGGTGGTGTTCCAGACCTCCTCGGTCAGCCGGCCGCCGGGAGCGGTGGCGCAATCGACCGCGTCGGTGTAGATCGCGGCGCAGGAGGAAGTGAGCACGACGCGCTCCACCGAGGGCGTGGCACCGGCGCTCCGCAGGACGGTACGGGTGCCCTGCACGGCAGGGTCGACCAGTTCGCGCTGCGGGTCCTCCACCCGGCTGGTGAAGGGGGACGCGGTGTGGAACACGATGCGGCAGCCGGCCATGGCCTCGCCGTACGAGCCGTCGGCCAACAGGTCCGCGGCGAAGAAGCGGATCTCTCCGGGTGCCTTCTCGGCGAAGTCGAGGAGGTGCTGGATCTTCGCGGTGTTGTGGGGGTCGCGCACTGCGGCGTGCACCGTGACGCCCGCGTCGAGGAGTCCCTTGACGAGCCACCCGGCGACGTATCCGGTCGCGCCGGTGACCAGGACGGGTGCGGAGGCGTCCACGGGAATGCCGGTCAGGTCTGGGTCTGGGTACATGACGCGACTGTAAGACGCCCCGGTCGGCATCTCTTGTCGGATCGCGCCACCCCGGTGGCACCGTGATCCGGCCGTGCCCGATCCGGGAGGAGGGCAGCCGCCCGGAGGGGGCCGTGCCCCGCATCGGAGCGACCTCGACCCCGGTCTCGCGGGCCGGTCGGGGGCACGGAACGGTCTCAGAGGAAACTCAGAGCATCCGCGGGTGTCCGGCACTCCCGCGAGGGGCGATCCTAGAGGCGCCATGAACACCACACGCTCTGGGCGCCCCGCCCTCACCCGCACCGACGGCACGCCGCTCCGCGTCCTCATCGTCGACGACGACCCCGACCTCGCCGAAGTGTTGTCCGGCGCACTCCGCTACGAAGGCTGGCAGGTCCGCTCGGCCGGCGACGGGGCCGCGGCGGTCGCCGCGGCCCGGGAGCTGATGCCGGACGCCGTCGTCCTGGACATGATGCTCCCCGACACCGACGGCCTGGCCGTGCTCGGTGCCCTGCGCGCCGTACGGGCGGACGTCTGCGTGCTCTTCCTCACCGCCCGGGACACCGTGGAGGACCGCATCGCGGGGATCACGGCGGGTGGCGACGACTACGTCACCAAGCCGTTCAGCCTGGAGGAGGTCGTCGCCCGGGTGCGCGGGCTGCTGCGCCGGGCGGGCATGGCTCGACAGACCACGGAGGGTCCGCTCCTGACCGTGGGCGACCTGGTCATCGACGAAGACGCGCACGAGGTGACCCGGGCCGGGCAACTGATCGACCTGTCCCCCACCGAGTTCGACCTGCTCCGCTTCTTGATGCGCAACCCCCGCCGGGTGCTCAGCAAGGCACAGATCCTCGACCGGGTCTGGTCGTACGACTTCGGGGGCCGCGCCCATGTCGTCGAGCTGTACATCTCGTATCTGCGCAAGAAGGTGGACGCGGGCCGCGAGCCGATGATCCACACCGTGCGCGGGGCGGGGTACGTGCTGAAGCCGGCGTCCGCATGAGGAGCCCGGTTCCCCCCACCCTGCGCGCCCGGCTGACCCTGGGACTGGTGGTGCTGCTGGCGGTCTGCTGCGCCGCCGTCGGTGTGGCCGCGGTGGTCGAGTTGAAGGGGGTCCTCACCGAACGGCTCGACCAACAGCTCGCCGAGGGCGGCACCCGTTTCCCGGCGAGCCTGACGCACGCCGGCCCACCGCCCTCGGAACACGAGGCCGAAGAGGCCGAGGACGAGGAGGAAGAAGAACACGGCGACACGCGCCGCCAGTCCACGGGTACGTTCGGCGCCCGCCTGCGCAACGGGGCGGTCGTCGACGTGGCCGTCGTGCGCTCCACCGGCTCCTCCTCCGTCCCCCTCACCGAAGCCGACGTCCGACGACTGGCCGCGATCCCGACGGACGGCAGGGGCCACACCGTAGACCTCTCCGCGCTCGACGACTACCGGGTCATGGCGGCACCGGGCGTCGACGGCGACGTCCTGGTGACCGGGTTGCCCTGGGAGCCGGTCGAGGCTCCCGTCCACCGTCTGGAACTGGTCGCAGGGATCGTGTTCGGTGCCGCCCTGACGTGCACCGGAGTGGCGGGCGCCTTCTGGGTGCGCTGGTCGCTGCGCCCGCTGAACCGGGTCGCTGCGACGGCCACCCGGGTCAGCAAGCTCACGCTGGCCAGCGGCGAGGTGGCCCTGCCCGCGCGGGTCCCCGAATCCGACCCGCGCAGCGAAGTGGGACGGGTCGCCGGGGCCTTCAACCGCATGCTCGGCCACGTCGAGGACGCCCTCACCCAACGGCACGCCAGCCAGGAGCGGCTGCGCAGCTTCGCGGCCGATGCCAGTCATGAACTGCGCACCCCGGTCGCCACCGTGCGCGGTCACGCAGAACTCGCCCTGTTGCACCCCGGCTCGGTGCCGCCGGAGGTCACCCGGGCACTGGAGCGCATCGTCGCCGAGTCGGGCCGGATGGGGGCGATGGTCGACGACCTGCTGCTCCTCGCCCGCCTGGACGCCGGCCGTCCCCTCGAAGCACTGCCCGTCGACCTGACGCGCATGGTCCTGGATGCGGTGACGGACGCACGGGCGGCGGGTCCCGCCCACCACTGGGAACTGGACCTCCCCGAGGAGCCCGTGACCGTCACCGGCGACGAGCTCCGACTCCAGCAAGTGGTGTGCAACCTGCTGGCCAACGCCCGTGCGCACACCCCGGCCGGAACCAAGGTGACCGTCGGCCTCGAAGCGGACGGGGCGGGGGCCGTCGTGAAGGTGCACGATGACGGCCCCGGTGTTCCCGAGGAGGCCCAACCGGGCCTCTTCGAGCGGTTCACCCGGGCCGACCGCAGCACCAAGGACGCGGGCGGCGGGGCGGGGCTCGGGCTGTCGATCGTCGCGGCCGTCGTGAAGGCGCACGGGGGAAGCGTGCACGTGGAGAGCACACCGGGGGCGACGACGTTCACGGTGCGGCTGCCGTGGGGAACCGTCTGAACCAGCGCGTCGCCCGGGGGCGGACCCGCTCGTCCCCGGCGGCCTCCGCCGGGGACGAGCCCTGACGGGTCAGTCCTCGCCGTGCCCACCGACGGCCGTCTGGGAGAATCCGTCCTGCCACGCGGCCTTCGCCCCCGAGTCGCCGATGCGGTACACGTCCACGACCGCGCCCGCGGCCACGACGAGCGAGAGCACCACGGCAGCGATCTGCACCGGCGCGGCGGAGCGGAGCACACCCGAAGACGGCGCGGACGCTGTTTCGGTCCCCTCCGCAGCCCCGGCCGCACCGCTGCGGCGCGCCGTCCACCAGACACCGACCGCCAGTGCGAACAGGCCGCCGGCCCAGGGCAGCAGACCATCACCCAGTTCGGCGTGCTGGCGGACCAGCGCATTGCTCTCGACGTGCCGCTCCAGCCATTCCCCCGCCTCCGAAGCCAAGGGCACGCTCAACAACGTGACCAGGGCGAGCAACGGCAGCGCTATGCCCATGCGTCGCGCCACCGCCGGCCAGATCGCACCGGCCACGAGCGCCAGGGCGGTCAGGGGGACGAGCACGATGACGAAATGCACGAGCAGGATGTGCGCGGGCAGGCCGTTGACCAAGCTCACGAAAAGCTCCTTCACTGAATGGGTCGCACCACGTGGCGAACAGGCGCGCCAGCCTGGCACACGAAGTTCTGAGGTTCTTCTGAACACGGCCCCGCGAGCGGGCCGACCGTCCGTCGGCGCCGAACGTTCCCGTGGGGCCTGTCACTCGCTTCCGGAGGGGAGCGAGCGGGGCATGATGCTCCTCGTGACGCCCCGGCCCGGGCCGCCGCGGACCAGTGCGACGATCCGGGGCACCCGGGCACCGGCGAAGCCACCAGCGGAACAGCAAGGGGAAGAGCATGCCGTACGACCGCACCGTCAGGCCCACGGGAACCTTCGAGGAGGCGGTGGAAGCCGTCCGTCGCGCGCTGGCCGACCAGGGCTTCGGCATCCTGACCGAAATCGATGTCCGGGCCACGCTCAAGGCGAAGTTGGACCACGACATGGAGCCGTATCTGATCCTCGGGGCGTGCAATCCTCCGCTCGCCCGTCAGGCTTTGGAGGCCGACCGTTCGATCGGCCTGCTGCTCCCCTGCAACGTCGTGGTCCGCACCGAGGGCGAACAGGTCGTCGTGCAGGCGATCGACCCGGCCACCATGGTCGCTCTGACCGGTGTCGAGGCCATGGCCCCCGTTGCGGACGAGGCGGCCCGACGACTCGACGCCGCACTCGCCTCGCTCCCGGGTGCCGGCACCTGAGAGCGCGCGGGCGCCGGAGTGCTCGGACGCCGGAGTGCTCGGTCGGCGGCTCCGGTCCCGGGGAACCGTCCGGACGGCCGTTGCACGGGCGTGTCCCACCCCCTTCCCCAACAGCCGGTGTCCTGAGCGGAGCGCTCGTGGTTCCCCTTCTCGGAGGCGCTCCCGCGGCGGGGTGACGTCCTGATGAACGGGCCCGGAAGGAGGCAACCTCCGGGGCGGCCGAGACGTCCTCTCCCACACGAAGCGCCGGCCGCATCTGCGCCCGGCCCCACCGGACAGGACACGTGATGAGCGAGAAGGCCCGGATCCTCTTCGATGCGCTCGACCTCGACCAGGACGGCACGTTGAGCCGTGTCGAGGTCATCCGGGCGATGCGGGAGAAGGGGCCCACCATGGCGGCACAGGGCGTGATCCCCTTCTGGGGGGTCGGGGACGTGGACGACTCCGCTGCCCTCTTCGACGCGGCCGACCAGAACGGCGACCGCGTCCTGAGCTTCGAGGAGTTCGCCGCGGTGGTCAACCGCCGCTTCGGCTGGTGAGCCCCCGCACCCGATGCCCGGGCCGTGGAGCCAGAAGCCGTCGTTGCCACCGGGGTCGGTCGACCCGGATCCGGCAAGGTTTGACATGCTTCCGGGATGGAGAGGCACGTTGCGGAGGCGGCGCGGCGTTGGCTGGCTGACCAGGGCGTCCGTCAGGTGCGCGACGGATGGGTGAGCGACGAGAAGCCGGGCGTGCTGCTCACCGCCCATGAGGTGGCGCACTCCTGGGCCGGCGATGTGTTCGCCGAGGACCTGGATGCGGCCGACCAGGTGCGGTTGGCCTTCGGGCTGCTGGACCTCCTCGACCATTACTGGGTCACCTGCGAGATCCGGTTCGCGGACGACAGCGCGGAGGGGCCCCTGCCGACCGACGTGCTGTGGGACGGCTACCGTCAACGACTGGAAGCGGACCGGGATGCCGAGACCGTCACCTACTCGCTGTGGGTGGACTGGTTCGAGGACCACACCACCTCCACGGCGGCCTTCGCCGAGGTCCTCGGCAATGACATCGACCGAGTGGTGGCCGAGCAATCGGAAGCCCAGCTCCGCCGTGCCCGTCGAGTTCTGGAGTGCTCGGGCCCGGTGCGCTGGACGGTGAAGGAGCCGACTTACCTCACCGCCGCACGACTTCCCACACTGCATTCGGCAGTTTTCCGCGGTGTGCGGTCCAGCTTCCACGATGTCTACGGCGACCTGGAACCGACCGCCGCACTGGCCCTCCTCGACCGTCTGGACCTCCCCGCGGACACCCAGCACCTTGCCGAACTGCGCCACGTACTTGCCGAAGGGCACAAGAACCACCACCGCAACCCCGGCGCCTGGGACGGTGCGATGCGCGCATGCTCCTGAGCCGCGGGCCGGGCAGACCGAAGAAGGACGCCGACGGCCTGGGGTCCGGCCGGGGAGACGACCGCCGCCTTTTCACGGTGGGGGCTTCCCTGCACTTCGCTCTCACGGGCGAAGGCGGGCACGTGGCTCGTCAAAGGGCCTCCAAGGGGGACGGAACGGGGTCAGGGATGGTGGCGGCGCCGGCGACCGCAGGGCAGATCCCCACGCGTCGACAGGATCAGCGCTCTCCACGGGGGTGCGATGCGAACATCAGGGCGGGGTGGCGCGGGGCAGAAGTACGCGCTGACCTCGGACGGGGACGACAGCGACTTCCGGGGCTTCGCGCAGGAAGCGGAAGGGTTGTCCACGCCCCTGCCGGCTGATGCGCCTGCGGGCCAGGTGTTCACCTTGGGCGGCCGACACATCGTTGACCGGGACGCCTTCTACTGCGCGATCGGTGAGGTCGTCAACGGACCCGGTGGGTACTTCGGCTGGAACCCGGACGCCCTGGACGACTGTCTGAGAGGCGGCTGGGGCGCGACCGCTCCGTCACCCTGCACCGGGACTTCTCCGCCGAGGCCCGGACGCGGTTGGCGGAGCGGGTGCCCGCCGGTGATCGCGAGCTTGTGCTGTTCGACCTCCTCCTGGAGACCTTCGAGGAACGGGGCGTGAGCGTCGTCCTTCGGTGAGGGGCCGTGAACAGACTCCGTCTGCGCGCAGCAGCGTCCGGTGTGCCCGCCCTTCGGGCGGACGGTGTTCCGTTCGCGGGCTCTTGCCCTTCGGAGTTTCGACGCTCAGCGGTGTGACCTGATCAGGGCTTCGCCGGCCCGTAGGTGCCGTTCTCGAAGGTGATGACGGTCTGCTCGGTCTCGTACTCCTCTCGGAAGTATCCGCCGTAGCCGGGTTCCTCGATGTGGGGTGCGAGCAGGTCGAGGATGGTGACGAGCTCGCCCATCTCGTCGTCGAGCCAATGATTGCGGCTGAACAGGCCCCGTGCAATGAGGCGAAGGCCGTGCTGACCCCCCGAGAGTCCGCCCACGGACAACCACGTTCGGGGCATCGTTGGAGGTCAGACCATAGAGAACAAGCTGGACCGAACCGTTGACGAGGGGGTTCCGGCCGCGTACGCCGGAGACCTGCCTTCCGCCAGCGGCGGAACACCAGCCCGACCCGGCTCGACGGTCACTACAGTCCAGGATCATGACGACAATCACCACCCGCACGATCGACTACGCGGCCGACGGCCTGACGATGATCGGACACCTGGCGCTCCCGGCCGGTGCAGATCGCCGGCCCGCGGTCCTGGTAGGGCCCGAGGGGGTGGGGCTCAGCG
Source organism: Streptomyces sp. NPDC058872 (assembly GCF_042743065.1). Lineage (NCBI taxonomy): Bacteria > Bacillati > Actinomycetota > Actinomycetes > Kitasatosporales > Streptomycetaceae > Streptomyces > Streptomyces sp. NPDC058872. The sequence continues at coordinate 49,512 of NZ_JBHYMK010000017.1, read as the reverse complement.
ACGTCGAGCGCGGCCGGGCCGATGCGCTCGCCGAGCTGGGATACGTGGCGCTGGCCTTCGACCTCCACGGCGGGCGCTATCTGGACGACCCCGAGGAGATGTTGGCCCGTTGCACGCCGCTGCTCGCCGACCCCGACCGGATGCGAGGCATCGGCCGCGCAGCGCTCGACGTGCTCCTCGCCGAACCACGGACCGACCCGGGCCGGATCGCCGCCGTCGGCTACGGCACCGGGGGTGCAATCGCGCTGGAACTCGGGCGCGACGGCGCCGACCTGCGCGCGATCGCGACAGTCAACGGACTGACCACGGGCCGACCGGGCGAGACGGCGCGCATGCGCTGCCCGGTGTGGGCCGGGGTCGGGTCGGAAGACCCGATCATGCCGGCCGCACAACGGGACGCATTCACCGCCGAGATGCAGGCAGCGGGCGTCGACTGGCGTCTCGTGGTCTACGGCGGCGCCTTGCACGCCTTCCATCACCCGCCGGTCGACCACATCGTGCTTCCCGGGGTTGGCCATCACCCTCAGCACGCGCGGCGAGCTTGGCGGGACGTCGTCGACCTGCTCGCCGAGTGCCTGCCCGTAGCGGAGTGATCCGGGCGGACCGGGGTCTGTTCACACACGCTGACGGGGGCAGCTCGCTGCGTCGAGGCGTCGCTCTGGGGAGCGTCACTCGGACTCCTGCGGACGGCGGCGCGCGGGGAGGCCGCGGTGGACGGCTGGTCTCCGAGTTCGGCGTTGGGTCTCGTCGCGCTTGGCGCGGAGGAGGGTGAGGGCGAGGTCGATGCCCTCGATCTCACCGTTCCAGCCTTCGGCATCGGCCTGCGTCCTGCGTTGCAGGAGGCCGGCTTGGAGTTCGGGGAACCGGGCGAGCGTCTTGGGATCGGCGTGGAACATCGGGCAGCGGACACCGGCTTCTCTGAACCAGCCATCGCCGCTCGAGGCTCTGCGTAAATCGCTGGCAGCCGGGTCCTCGCCGGGCAAGGATGCAGCCATGCGTCATGCCGGCACCGATCCCGAGCTCATGGACCTGATCCGACGATTCGTCACGCCCGGCCGACGGTACCTGCGGCTGGGTGGAAGCTCGCTGCGGTTGAGCGGGCCTGAGCGCGACCTTTTCATGAGGGAGCTGGTTCAGGCTGCCGGGGAGATCACTCCCGCTGAGCTCGGCATCCTTTTCGAAGGCGGTTGGCGAGAGCGGAAGACTGCTTCCTGGCTGGTTGTCGTAGCGGGCAGGACCGAGTTCCGCAGCCGCATCGGCGAACTCCTGCTGGCCAGCGGAGGCCCCTACAGCGGATCCTCCTGCATCGCTCTTGCCGCTTTCGGCACCAGCGCGGACGCCGACCTGCTCTGTGAGTACCTTGATCGCTACTTGCCTCAAACCGACCTCGTCTACGACCAGACCTTTGCTCTCAGCACACTGCTTCACCTCGATTCCGTCCTTGGGACCGAGCGGGCGTCCCGATACCTTGCCGCCGGTGGCCTGTGGCAGCAGTGGACCGATGCCACGTCGAACACGGTGCGGGATCCGCAGGAGTACCGGCAGGTCGTGGACCGGCTCTGTTCCTTCGCGGGCGAGTGCGCTGAACTCTTCGCCAGAACGAAAACCGGGCGCTGACCCTCCCGACCCGACCGCTGGACACCGACTGCTTCGGACCCCTCGGTAGGATCTGGGCCATGTGCGGTGGCAGACCGTTCATGACGGTGTCGGTCACGAAGTTCCTGCGGAAACGGGCCCACCGCACGACCGTGGCATCGACGTGGACGGCAGCCATGGGTGCGACGTCTTCCCCGCGCCGGCGGCACAAGGACAAACGGGGAGTCCCGAGCGTGACCGATGGGCCCCGGCAGTTGGGGGCGGCGTCGACGGTGCAGGCGCGGTTCTGGAGGACCGGACCGCTTCACGGACGACCGACCGGCACCGCGCATCCACGTTCAGCACTTCGTCAGCGGTCGACCGCCCACGGCGCATCAGGCGGCCGGGAACCCTCGCTCACGATGTGCCGGAAGATCCTGAGTGCCTCCTCAAGCGGCACGGTGTCCTCGTTCGGGTACTCGTCGTGCTGCCCGTTGGAGAGGACGAACCCCGTGCTCGATCCACGGGCTCCCGGGTCAACCGCGCGTTCACCGGGAGCGTCCGTCCCGTTGAGCAGTGCGACCATCGCCCGCTCGCCGTTGGTCACGAAGGTCAGCGAGCGGCCGGACGAACTGATCAGCCACGTCTCGCGCCGCCCTCCGTCGATCCTCTCCCGAAGCACCTGCTGCACGGTGTCGGGAGACACCGACGCACCGTCGTCCTCGTCGATCGCCCACGTCTCGTCCATGCATGCGACGATCCCACGGGCGGATTCGGGAGACGGGCCCCGGGCGCCAGCGGCCCCTCCCCCGTCCTGCGCGACAGCCCCTCGGATTGCCGAGAGACCCTCGCTGTCAGTGGCGACTGCGAGACTCGGGCCATGGAACCCAACACTCCCAAGGACGACCTCCACCGCTACCTCAAGGCGGCCCGCGAGTCGGTCGTCTGGAAGCTGGACGGTCTGTCGGAGTACGACGTCCGTCGCCCCCTGACGCCGACCGGCACCAATCTGCTCGGTCTCGTGAAGCACCTCGCCAGCGTCGAGTTCGGTTACTTCGGTGCTGTCTTCGGCCGCCCGCACGATGAGCACCTTCCCTGGTACGAGGAAGGCGCCGAGCCCAATGCGGACATGTGGGCGACCGCCGATGAGTCGCGCGAGGACATCCTCGGTCTCTACCGCCGCGCCTGGGCACATGCGGACGCCACGATCGAAGCGTTGCCGCTCGGTGCGACGGGCCACGTCGCTTGGTGGGGCGACGACGGAAGCGTCACGCTCCAGCGGATCATGCTGCACATGACGACCGAGACGCACCGGCACGCCGGTCACGCCGACATCGTCCGCGAACTGATCGACGGCAAGGTCGGCTTGCGCGAGGGCAGTCGCAACCTGGCCGGTGGCGACGAGGCCTGGTACCGGGACTACTGGAACCGGCTGGAGGCGTCCGCCAAGGAGGCCCAGGCCACACGGGGATGAGGGCTTCGAGGGGGGACCTCGCACCGGTGCCCCATGCCGCCTGTCCCCGTGCGGGTCGAGGGCGGGGAACGCCGGGGCCAGGCGGATTCCACCCGTCCCCGACGTGTCGTCCGGTGGACGGTGACGGGTTCAGTCCGTCGGTCGACCCGGCGCGCTCAGGACGGACAGGTCGCCGTAGCGGTCCGCGACACGCACGTCCAGGCCCTCGTGGCGGGCGAGCAGGGCTTCCAGGTCGGTGCGGAACTTCGGTGAGTGCGTCATGTGCTCGGGCACGACCAGATGGCCGCCCTGTTCGGGCGGGATGATCCCGGCCACGAGCCCCCGGCGGACCACCCGGTCGTGGCGGGTCGCGGCGCCGGTGCCGCCCAAGGGGTCGCGGGCGAGCGCGACGACTCCGCCACGGGCGGAGAGCTGGTCGAGGTCGGGCACCAGGCGCCAGATCTGCTGGGCCTGGTGGCTCTGGACGGAACCGGCGAGATTGGCTTCCAGGCCGCGGGCGTGGCACAGGTCCACGAAGAGGCGGATCTCCTCGAGGGAGAGGATTCCGGTGCGGGGCAGGCCGTGGTCGTCGACGTCATGGGCGTCCAGGTCGACGAGTTCGTCGCTTCCGGCGGTGGAGATCAGGCCGATGCGGGCGACCTTCAGCAGGATGCTGGTGTCGATCATGATGGCGTCCGCCCCGGCGGCTGCGCTGGCTTCGACCATGGTCCGGATCGCCTCGGCGTCGGTGCGGCGGCGACGGGTCAGACCGTGGTCGGCGTGGGGGAAGGGCTCGCTGACGGTGACGTGGGTACCGCGTGCCGCCGCCGGAAGGGCACCACGGGCTTTCAGCTCTGCCCCATCGGGGCGCCGGTCGGGGAAGAGCGGGTTCCCGTCGTCGCCGAGCAGGGCGTCCGCGTACTCCGCGAGATCGAAGGCGTCCGACGCGTCGGACGTCGCCGGATCGTACGCGCGCAGGCCCACCAGCGCGCGACGGACCTGTGGCAGCGTCTTGCGGGCGTCCCACAGGTCCAGGTCCTGCGCGAACAACACGGACATGACACGGGTTCGCCCGAGCCCGTCAGCGCGTCGCAGGGTCGTGGTGATCTCGCCGAGGACATCACCGAGTCGGTCGACCCCCATGCCGTCGAGGCCCACCTTCACGATCGGGCAGGGGTGGACGTGCACGCCCATGGACACCGCGACGCCGAGGGCGGCCTGGGCGGCCTTGCCGACGGTTTCGTACGCGGACTTGGCGATCGCCAAACCGTTCCCGGCCCGCCGGTAGAGCAGTTGGTCCTCTCCGATGTTGGTGCTCAACTGCACGGGGAGGTCGCGGCGGACGGCGAGGACCGCGTCGGCGATGTCCATGATGCGGCGGGGCTTGATCGTTCCGAGCGCGCTGCGCGGGTCTTCGCTGTCGATGATCCGCGCCCCGCCGAGCACGGCCTCTCGGGCCTCCTGCGGCCCGAACACGCTGACCAGTAGCCTCCGGTCCGCACCCCTACCGTTCTGCACGTGCCGTCCCCGTTCTTCGCGTGTGATCAACAAACGTGATCACACGCTATCCAGACCGCCATGTGCACGTCATCACCCTCACGGGTGAAGCACGGGAGTCAGGGCACGCCCGGCTTCGGCACCGGGCGCACGGGCTTCAGCGGGGCTCGGTCCGACGCACCGAGCCGTCGCCGGCAGGCGGCGGCGACGGCTTCGGCGACGCCGGGCATGTCCGGCCGCCAGGTGGGATTGGAGTTCACCTCGCACACCGAGAAAGAGCCGTCGGCCTCGAAGAGGAGATCCACGCCGGCGACACCGAGGCCCACGGCATCCGCCGCTTCGACTGCCAGCGCCTCCGCATCCGGATGTCTACCGGTGCAGACGGTGTGGGTTCCGCCCTGCGCCAGATTGGAGACCAGACGGTCGTCGCCGGCGGTCCGCACAGCAGTGGCCACGGCCCGGCGGTCGACCACGACGACGCGCAGGTCCCGGCCGTGGGAGTGGGAGACGTACCGTTGCAAGAGATAGGGATGGCGATCGTCCAGACTGCCCGCCACGCCCCGCAACCAGGTGTCGTCGGGCGCGAGGAAGACCCGCTGCCCGCGGTGGCCCCGCACCGCCTTCACCACGTACGGCGGCGGGACGCCCGCATCGAGCACCTGCTCCAGGGGCGCGTCGGTGTGGGTGTGGGTATCGGGAACGGGGAGGCCCGCGGCGGCCAACTGCTGCAACTGCCAGAACTTGTTGGCCGCGGCCAGGACCGCCTCGGCGGGGTTGATCAGCCGGGTTCCCATCGCGGCCAGGTGCCGCAGGAGGGTGACGCCCCGGTCAGCCGACAGGGACGTCATCGACAGGCGGGCGTAGGCGACGGCGGGCGCGGCGACGGGACGTCCGCAGGTGTCGGTCATCGCGAGCCGTCCGTCCTCCACGCCGAGCACCAGACGCCTGCCGTGGACGACCGCGGCCCGGTTGCCGAGTTCCGCGGCGAAGGAATCCACCAGCGAAGAGGTGACCGGACCGGCATGACCGGTCGCGTCCCGGCCGAGCCCCGGGCACAGCAGCAGCCAGACCTCGGCCCCGCCCGTCGTCGACATGTCCGCCCCTCCGTCTACCGGCGGCCCGCCCCCGGGAAACGGGACGGAGCATTCCCCTGGCGCCCCCAGCCGGCCCGCCGCCGGAGCACCCCTCCGGGCGGACGGTGCTCCTTCCGAGATGCTCCCTAGCGGGGGCCGTCCCCACCCGCAGCCGCGGACACCCGGGCGATCCACTCCTCGACCTCGTGGGAGCCGCGCGGCATCGCGGCGGAGAGGTTCTCGCAGCCGTCCTCGGTCACCAACACGTCGTCCTCGATGCGCACGCCGATCCCCCGGAACTCTTCCGGGGCCAGGAGGTCGTCGGCCTTGAAGTAGAGCCCCGGCTCGACCGTGAGGATCATGCCCGGCTTCAGCTCGCCGTCCATGTACTCCTGGCGCAGCAGCAACTGGCAGTCGTGCACGTCCATGCCCAGGTGGTGGGAGGTGCCGTGGACCATCCAGCGGCGGTGCCAGCCGCCGCGCTCGGGGTCGAGGGTCTGTTCGAGCGTGACCCCTTCGGGCAGCAGTCCCCACTCGTGCAGGCGCCGTGCGATGACTTCGTTGGCGGCGGCGTGGATGTCGCTGAACTTGTTGCCCGGCTTCACCGCGGCCATGCCGGCCTGCTGTGCCTCGTGCACCGCGTCGTAGATCTTGCGCTGGACGTCGGTGAAACGGCCGGTGACCGGAAGGGTGCGCGTGATGTCGGCGGTGAACAGCGAGTCGATCTCGATGCCGGCGTCCACCAGGATCAGGTCGCCCTCGCGGACCTCTCCGGTGTTCTTCGTCCAGTGGATGGTGTTGGCGTGGTCGCCCGACGCGCAGATGGACTCGTAACCGACGCCGTTGCCCTCGTGCCGGGCGTAGAGGCCGAAGATCCCCTCGACCCAACGCTCGCCGCGTCCCTTGCGGACGGCTTCCGGAAGGGTCGCGATGATCGCCTCGAAGCCCTCGTGGGTCGCGGCGATCGCCTTGCGCATCTCGCTGACCTCCCAGTCGTCCTTGACGATGCGCATTCCGGACAGGTGGCGGGCCAACTCCCCGTCCGCCTCTTCCTGTTCCTCGGCGGACAGGGAGCTGCCCGCCTGGGTACGGGTGGCGTCGACGAGCAGGGCGAGCTCCGGGTCCGCCGCCCGGACGACCCGGAGGCGGGCAGCAGCCTCGTCCTTGGCGAGGTCCCCGGCGAGCGAGTCGATGTGACGGACGATGAGGCCGAGTTGCGACTCGACGTCCGCGACGGTCGGGCGGGCGCCGACCCAGAACTCCCCGTAGCGGGAATCGCTGTAGAACTCCTCGGTGTCGCGCGGGGCCGGCGGCCGGAAGTACAGGACGGCCTGGTGCCCGCCCCCGGCGACGGGATCGAGGACGAGGACGCCATCGGGGTCGGCGTCCGCGCCGAACCCGGAGAGGTGGGCGAAGGCGGTGTGCGGCCGGAACGTGTAGTCGGTGTCGTTGCTGCGCACCTTCAGTCCGCCGGCCGGAATGACGAGCCGTTCACCGGCGAACCGCCGGGACACGGCCGCCCGTCGACGGGCCGCGTGGTCGGCGACCTCGGCCCGGGGCGTGGGCGGCCGGTCGTCGGTCGCCCAGCCGGAGGCCATGAAGTCGCGGAACGCGTTGTTGGTGGGGGTGCCGCGGTGGCCGGCCTTGGGTTGGTTCTCGCTCGTCATGCGCGCCATCCTGTCAGAGCGACCGATCATTCGGGTCGCTATCGATCAAACTGACGATTACTCACATCGCCTTGTCGGAAAAGCCTTCGGCACCGGTACCCGGCCCCTCACCGGCACTCTTCCTGCGAAGGGGCGGCCTCGCGGCAACGGACCATGAAGGACCGCTCGAAGACGATGACGGTCTCTCCCGTCGACTTCGTGCCGGTCGTCTCCACCGTGATGATCCCCTGCCCGGGCCGGGACCGCGACAACCGCTTGTCCAGGATCCGACTCGTCGCGTAGAGGGTGTCACCGACGAAGACGGGATCCTTCAGACGGACCCTGTCCCACCCCAGATTGGCCACCGCCCGCGCCGACAGGGCCTGGACGGTCATTCCGCCGATCAGACACAGCGTGATGCCGCTGTTCACCAGGACCTTGCCGTACTCGGCCCCGGCACCGTAGTTCTGATCGAAGTGGAGCGGGTGCTGATTCATCGTCAGCAGGGTCAGCCAGGTGTTGTCCGCCTCGGACAGGGTACGCCCGGGCCAGTGCCGGATCACCATGCCGGGTTCGAAGTCCTCGTAGTCCCCGCCGTGTTCCTCGACGTACTCGTTTTCCTTGACGTGACGCAGGGCCATGCGCTTTCACTCCGATGTCGCTGAAGGACGGGGCCGGCGCGCACGACGCGCCGGCCCGAAGGGCAGTGCGGAAGAGATGGCAGGGCGTCAGATCGCCACCATCACGTTGTCGGAACTGCTCACCCCTCCCCGGACGCTGACGATGCCGGCGGAACCGTCGCCGTAGAAGCGGCAGAACAGCCCGGCCGGACGCCCGCCGAACAACAGGGGCCCCAACACCGGAGCGACATCGGCTTCGTAGGGCTCGTCACGGCCGTCGACGATCAGGGAGGCGCGACAGGTCTGCGGCTCCACGAACTCCTGCACCACGCTGGGGCCACCGTCGACGGCGTCGCTGACGGCGGACTCCCACGCGGCCTGGTCGACCTGGCGGCCGATGACGACCTGCTTGCCGCACTCTCCCAGGCCCGCCTTGAGCACCAGCCGCTCCCGGTTCGCCCGTACGAACGGCAGCAGGTCGACCTGCTCCCCCTCCCGATGGGTCTTCCGCTCCGAGAGGACCCGCGTCCACGGCAAGTAGCGCTCGACGAGCGCGCGCTCCCCCTCGGTCATCCAGGGCCTTCCCTCCGACAACCAGCCCATGGCGAGCTTGCTGTGCAGGAAGGTCGACGTCTGGGTGCCCACGAGCACGCAGCCGTGGTCCAGGGCGTCCTGGACCGGGGTGGTGTCGAGCCCCACTTCGAGCCAGTCCGGGATGGTGAAGTTCCGCAGCCCGATCGGATGGCGCAGGTGCGGGGCGCAGTCCCACGCCTCGTGCAGTTCGTCGGGTTCGAAGAAGCGGGCGGTCAGACCGTGGCCGTTGTAGTAGTCGGCCTCCATCTCGAAGTACCGCGGCTCCACGCCGTTCACCCGGGCGCTGCCGACGACGGCGATCCGTGGTGCGAGCGCCAGCTCCGCACTGATCGACCGGAACATCTCGGCACGCACGGCGAACGGACGGGGGGAACGGAACGGGGTCCGACCGTCCTCGTCGGCGTGCAGCCTGCGCCACACCGACAGTCGGCTCTCCGTCTCGACCACTCCGCCGAGGGCGCCGCTGACGTTGAACTCCAGGAACTGCGGTCCGTTCGGGCCGATGACCAGATCGGGCCGGACCACGGAATCGGCGTACCGCTCCTCGACGAACGCGTCGTCCGTCCACAACCGGTCCTCGGTGGCGGGCATGTCGTACGCCGCCAGCCGTTCGGCGGTGGTGCGGCCGCTCTCCAGGGCGGTGCGGCGCAGCAGCCCGGTCAGGGCGACGCTCACCCGGAAGACCTCGGCGTAGGAGGTGCGCGGGATCGCCATGGGCGCCGCGGGAAGGTGCGGCTGATACGGCCAGCCGGTGTCCCTGAGCTCGTGCCGCAGCATGTGGCGGATCGTGTCGGCCGGCGCGGCGGGCTTCAGCCGGTGGCGGCCGAACCACGGGTGCCCGTTCGCCGTGCCGATGTCCTCAAGCGTGTCCATCGGAGGTTCCCCTTCCCGTCGGGGGAACGGCGGACCGGCCGCTCGTTCCCGGTACGGCCCCGCGGTGCGCCTCGAACAGGGCCACCGCGGCCGCCGTGTCCTCGATTGCCATGCCGACCGTGCGCAGGACCGAGGTCCGGCCGTCGACGACGACCTTTCCGCTCACCAACAGTCCCAATTCCTGGAGGGCCTCGGCCGCGATGAGGCCGCCGTCCAGGGCGGCTCTGACCTCTCCCGCGCCGTCCAGGGCAGCGGTCCGGTCCTCGACCACGGTCACCGCGTCGGTCAGCAGGGCCGGATCGAGCTCGATGGCACCCGGATGGGTCCCTCCGATGACGTTGACGTGGGCCCCGGGAGCCACCCAGTCCGCCTCCACCACGGGTGCGGCGTCGGCGGTCGACGTGGCCGTGCAGACGATCGGGGCGTCGGTGACGGCCTCCCGTGCAGAAGCGCAGGCCCTCGCACGGACGGAGGGGCCCGCCGTGTCACGGATCCATGCGACGAACTCCTCGGCACCCGCGCGGGTGCGCGAATGGACCCGGACGGTACGGATCGGACGCACCGCCGTGATCGCCCGGACCAGTGCGCGGGCCTGCACGCCCGCACCGATCACCGCCAGGTCGTCACTGTCGCCAGGAGTGCACCAGCGGGTCGCCAGGGCGGCGACCGCGCCGGTGCGGACGGCAGTGAGCTCGGCACCGTCGAGGAGCGCGGTGATCCTCCCCGTCTCCAGGTCCGTGAGCGCGACGATCCCGTGGATCAGGGGCAGCCCGCGTGTCGGGTTGTCGGGGGTGAGCGTGGTGACCTTGACGCTGCCCACCCCGCGCCGCTCCCACACGGCGGGGCTGACCAGGAGGACCCGCTGCTCGCCGTGCTCGATGACGGTGCGGCCGGGAGAGCGGGTCAGGCCCGCGGCGAGGTCGGTGAACATCTCACCGAGCACGTCGATCACACGGATCATGCGGTGGGAACCGGACATGTCCGCGGCCTGGAGCATCACCGGTGCGGTCACGGCGTCTCGTCCTCCTTGCCGAAGCGACTCGCCCAGGCGTCCTCGCGGGCCACCGTGGTGCGGGCCAGCCGGGCGAACGGCGGGCCGACCATGTTGCCGTCCAGGACCGCGATCCCGCCGTCGGCGGCCTTCACGGCTTCCGCCACCCGGCGGGCCAGTCCCAGTTCCTCGGTCCGGGGTCGCAGGATGCGGTTGATCACGTCGAGTTCCGCCGGGTGCACGGTCGCCTTGCCCTGGAACCCGAGCCCCCGGGCCCGGGTGGTCTCCTCGGTGAGGACGGCCGGCTCGGAGAGCCGGAAGTTGGCCGTGTCGATGCAGGCCGTGTCGTGCCGGGCGCAGGCCATCGCCATGGCCTGCCGTGCGGCCTGCATGGCCTCCCAGGTGATCTCGACCCCGAGCGTGGCGGCCAGGTCGGCGGAGCCGAGGACCAGGCCGTCGGCGGCCCTCGCGATGGCGTCGATGCCGGTGACGGCCTCGACCGTCTCCACGGTGACGTAGATCTCCGGGTGTGCGCCCGCGGACGCCAGCGTCCGGCGCAACAGGTCGACCTCGACGGCCGAGGTCACCATGGTCATCATGACGATGCCCGGTTTCACCGGGGCCTCGGTGAGCATCAGCACGTCGTGGACCGCTGCGATGCCCCCGAGCTCGTTCATGCGCACGGCGAGGTTCTCCGGCCGCGCCGACTTCTCCAGCGCGGCCCGGCAGACCGAGCGTGCGGCCGGCTTGTCGGCCGGCGGCACGGAGTCCTCCAGGTCGATCAGGTGGACGTCCGCGTCGTACGACCACGCCTTGACGACCCGCTCGAGGGACAGTGCCGGGGTGTACAGGATGCTGCGCGGGACCGCCCGAGCCATGCCGGTCACCGGGCTTCCGGCTCGGACGCCGGCCGGGCGCCGGCCTCGACCAGTGCGGAGCAGAGTCGCCTGATCTGCTCCTCGGATTGGCCGGCCCGCAGCATCACGCGCAGTCCCGCGGTGCCGCGGGCAACGATCGGGAAGAACACCGGCGAGGTGTAGAAGCCGGCGGCGAAGACCTGCCGGGCCGCGTCGACGACCGTCTCGTCGCTCATCGGCACCACGCGGATCGGGTAGGTGGCGGCGGCCTGCTCGGTCGTGACCAGCGAGTCGAACAGCGCGATGTTGGAGCGCAAGCGCTCCTGCAGTCGCGGGAGTTCCTCGGTGCGGTGGATCTCGGCGGAGGCGAGTGCGGCTCCGACCGCGGCGGCGTTCATCTTCTGGGAGTAGCCCAGCGGGCCCGCGAAGCGCTCGACGAGTCGCCGCGTCTCCTCTCCGTAGCCGTCGAGGAGGATCGCCGTGCCGCCGGCGCCGAAGCCCTTGCTCAGGGTGGCCACGGTGATGGTCCGCTCGTCCAGGACCGGGGAGTGCGAGCGCACGTAACCGATGCCGCGCTCGCCGTACGCGGACAGCGAGTGCGAGTCGTCGTAGAAGACCAGCAGGTTGTACTTCTCCTGGAGCTCGGCGAGTTCGTGCACGGGTGCGTAGCCGCCCAGACTGTCCGAGCCGTCGACCACGTAGCAGACGCGCTCGTAGGTGCGGCACATGTCCTTGAGGAAGTCCAGGTCGTGGTGGCGGCAGGTCACGACCTCGCTCTCGTCGGCGCAGCTCGGTTTGGCGTTCGCCATGGAGACGTGGGCGTTCTTGTCGAAGACCATGAGCGGGCGGGTGCCGTTGCCGAGGTGCCCGGACGCGATGAGGGGGAGCAGGCCGGTGCTGGCCGCTGCGGTGGATATCGCGCTGATCACCATCGCGCCGAACAGTTCGCCCAGTGACTCTTCCAGTTCCAGCAGGACCGGCGTCTGGACCCGGGTGCGCGGGATGCAGTGGTCGAGCACGCCGAAGCGGCGCAGGGAGGCGACCGCCCCGTCGATGACCTTGGGGTGGGTGTCCAGGTCGAGGTAGGAGCAGACGGTGAAGTTGACGAACTCGTGTCCGTCGGGCATCTGGAACACGCCGTCGTTGAGGTCGCCCACGATGCCGGCGACGCCGTGCTCATAGGACATGTTCCAGAAGGCGTTGCCGATCCCGATCAGCCTGTCGTTGTTGCGGTACAGGTGGGTGGGGGTGATGGTCTTGCGCTCGCTCATCAGGAGTTCACCTCGGTGGGCCGGTAGCTGTAGACGCCCTTGAGCCTCCGGTAGGCGTACGTGTAGAGCGCGACGCCCAACACGTGCGGCCGGTGGAGGATCTTCTTGGACTTGAGCCAGAAATTGACGTTGATGTTCATGTCGTCGAGCGACTCGGCCTGGTGCCACCAGCCCAGGGGCAGATAGAGCATGTGGCCGGGTTCCAGGACGAAGTCACGGCGCTGGGCGAGTTTGGCCGCCACCCGCGGGTAGCGCTTGAGGTCGACGTCGGCGAGGTCGACCACCCGGGACTTGTCCCCGTAGCCCTGGAGCACCGACCGCGGGTAGTAGTCCCGCACGCCGGGCGGTGCGATGACGAACCGCTTGCGGCCTTCGAGCGCGATGTTGAAGTTCTCGAACTCGTCGAAGTGGTTCTTGGTGAACACGCCGCGGTGGCTGATCCACAGGTTGGCGGCGTACAGGGAGTTCCCGTACCCGAAGAACTCTTCGGCGTCGAAGCCGATGACGGCGTTGACGTCGGCCGGGCTGCTGCGGATGTTCGACACCACTCGGTGCCAGGTGTCCGTGCCGTTGAGGAGCCGCTCGTCCGCGAAGAACTCGCGGAGCCTGATGTCCCGCGTCTCCCAACGCCCCGGGTGGTTCTTGTCGCCCGGCTCGGTGAAGAGGGTGACGGTCATGTCGGCCAGGCGCGCGGCCACCTCGTCCCGGCCGAGCCCCTGCACGCTGCTCGGCAGTTTGATCACCACGGGTTGGTCGGCCTTGTACAGCCCCTGGGGGCCGACGGCCAGGAACTCGTCGAACGACATGCGGGTGACCTCCACACCCGCCGTCCCGTTCGGCTCGGGCAGGGCGTCCGGAACTGCCATGTCGTCGTCCTCCTTTCTCAGAGAGCGGGTCGCACACCCGTCAGTCGTCGGCCTTGTCTGCACTCAGTTCCGCCACCACGTCGACGATCAGGTCTTCCTGACCTGCGATGGCCTGCCGCCGGCCGAGTTCGAAGAAGACGTCACGCGGGTCCACGCCGGCGGCGGCCGAGAGTTCGACGACCCGGTGTTTGAACCCGGAGAAAACTCCTGCGAGACCGCTGACGATGCTCATCGAGGCGGTCACCGGTGGCGCGGGCATGAGTTCGCGCTCGGCGAGGTCGGCTGCGTCGAGGAGTCCGTAGAGGTCGATGCCGGTGGTGAACCCGCTCCGTTCCAGGACCGGAACCAGCACTTCGAGCTGGGTGTTGCCCGCTCCCGCTCCGAAGCCGCGGGCACAGCCGTCGATGATCAGGGCGCCCGCGTCGGCAGCCGCCACCGAGTTGGCAACGGCCATGCCGAGGTTGTTGTGTCCGTGGAAGATCACCGGGACGGTGTCGACGGCCTTGACGATCGCGTCGATCCGAGCGGTGACGTCCGGGGGAAGGAGGTGTCCGGCGGAATCCATGATGCCCACCGCCTGTGCTCCGAACCCGACGGCCCGCGCGGCTTGCTCGGCCAGTTCGTCCGGGCCGGCCATGTGGCTCATCATCAGGACGCAGTGGGCTTCTGCGCCGGTGTCCCGCAAGAAGCCGAGATGGCGCTCGGCCAGGGTGGTCTCGGTGGCGTGGACGCCGATGCGGACGATGTCGACGCCCAGGTCGACGGCTCGTCGGAGGTCGGCGGAGGTGCCCCAGCCGGGCAGCATGAAAGTGGCCATCCGGCTGTGGCGAAGGGCTTCCCGGACGGTCGACAGCATGGCTTCGTCGCTCGCCGCGGCCAGACCCACCTGGAGCGAGGAGGCGCCCAGTCCGTTGCCGTGGCCGACCTCCACCACCGGAATCCGCGCGGCGTCCGCCGCTTCTGCGTAACGGCGCAGCGCGGCCAGTCCGAGTTGGTGCCGCACTGCGTGCTGTCCGTCGCGCAGCGTGGGGTCGTGGATCACCAAGCGCTTCACGAGGTCGCCCCCGTCCGGGACGTCCGGCCCGACCGGGTCGCGTACTGTTCGGCGACCATGACGGCGGCGGAGTTGATGATGTCGAGGTTGCCCGCGTAGGGCGGCAGGACGTCGCTGTGCGCCATGACCCGGAGGGTGACGGTCACCAGGTCGTCGACGACGGTGCAGGCGGTGATCTCGTATCCGGGCGCGAACGACCGCACGTCCTCTGCCACCCGGTCGACGACCTCTCGGACGGCTGCCGGGGTGGCACCGGTCATGCGGGCCCGGACGGCCGTCCGGAAGGTGGCCGGCGGCACGGCGGGGCTGATGTTGAGGATCGCCTTGACGTCGGTGACGCCGGAGAAGGCGGTCACCGCGTGGCCGGTGGTCGTCACGTACTCGTCGAGGTTCATCCTGGTCGCACGACCGGCCACGTCGCTGGCCACGGTGGAGACGACCTCGACGTACGTCACCGGGAAGCGGGCCGCGAGCGCGTGCACCACGGGCACGGACGCCTGGCCGCCACAGCTGATCAGATTGACGTTGCGTCCGGTCGCCGTCGAGACCCCGGTGACCGTGGGGGCCACCATCTGGCCGATCTTGCTGGGCGTCAGGTCGATGACCAGCGTGCCCAGCGGTTCGAGGAGTGGCCAGTGCTCCCGGTGGGACGCGGCGCTGGTGGCGTCGAAGACGACGTCGAAGGGGCGCGGGGCCGCCAGTACCGCCTCGATGCCGCCCGCGCTGGTGCGGAGTCCGAGGCCCTCGGCGTACCGCAGGCCCTCGGACTCCGGGTTGCGTCCGGCCACCAGTCGGCAGTCGAGTGCGGGGGACCGATGGGTCTTGCTGACGAGGTCGCGGCCGATCGCACCGGTCCCGATGACCGCGACCGTGAGCGGTTCGCCGACGTCCGGAGGCATCTCGGTCAGGTCTGCCGTGAGGCTCAACGTATGCCTCCGTGGGAGCGGAGGGGGTGGAGCAGAAGTCGGTGCAAGAGGTCACGGCGGGCGCCGGTGGTGCGTCTGGCGGCATCCGGTTCGCAGGTTCCCATGAACAACGTCGTCCTCGCCCTTCGATGTGCGCGCGGCTGCCCCGGGGCAGCCCTGACTGCAGGCACCCACGTGCCTCACCGAGTTGTCCGTCCGTTCCGGTTCCGCGCACCGAAGCGTGCGGTCACGCCCCCTCGGGGCAACCGGAACCAGCCGTCGCTGTCGGCGCCCCCGAGGGCCGGGCATGAGGCAGTCGACGCATGGCTGCGTGACCGGAGGACGAAGGAATCGAGACCATCAGGCCACGGTTCGTCGCACGGATGGCGCTGTGCCGCGAGCGCGAACCCCAAGGTCTCGTATGCAGTGTGTGAAAGCCCCGTTGACGGCATGCCCTCCCTTGCATGCACCGTCACTGACCGCCGGTTCAGCGCCCAGCGGCGGCGAACATATCAGAAGACCGCAGGGCACAAACCCCCTCGGTCACGGGGGATTTGATCATCCGCAGAGGCGTGCGGTCGACCCCGTCGCGGGCGCACGGGCGACAGGAGCACTCCCTGCAGACGGACCTGATCTTTTTCTCGACTCCGCCTCCGACGCCGACTATTCTCGACAATCCCGCGCGCCGGACCAGTGCGGGTCCCGACGAGCGACAACGGGCTGGCGGGACCTCGGCGACGGGACGGCCTGCGAAGGGGAGACCATGGATTTTCGGCTGCGCTGCCTCGCGGCCTCATGAGCGCGTCGACGACGAACCAGGTCGGCGCACAACGGCCTCGCCTGGGGGGCGACTTCTCCCGGCTGTGGTGGTCCGCCGCCGTGTCCTCGCTCGGCGACGGGGCGACGATCGCCGCCGCCCCCCTGTTGGCTTCCCGGCTCACCGACGACCCGCGTCTGATCGGAGCCGCCTCGGTGGCGTTCACCGCTCCGTTCATCCTGTTCGGCATTCCGGCGGGGCTCCTGGTCGACCGGGTCGACATCCGCGCCATGATGGTGCGCGTCGACCTCGCCCGGGCCGGTCTGCTCGCACTGCTCACGCTCGGGATCATCGGTGGCTGGGGCGGGTTGCCGCTGCTCTACGCCTGCATGTTCCTGCTCGGCACCGGTGAGGTCTTCTGCCGGAACGCCGCCCAGGTACTCGTCCCCTTCATCGCCCCCAAGAACGGGCTCGCCACCGCCAACGCCCGCATCATGGCGGCGCAGGAGGCCGGCACCGGTTTCGTCGGCCCGCTCGTCGGCGCCCTGTTGTTCGGCCTGGCGATGGCCGTCCCCTTCGGCGTGGACGCGGCCACCTTCCTGTGCTCGGCCGTACTGGTCAGTCGCATCGGGCGCACCAAGCCGCCGGAGCCCGCACCGGACAGGGCGGGCGTGCTGTCGGAGATGCTGGCCGGTGCCGCGTGGCTCTACCGGCACCACCTGCTGCGCAGCCTCGCCCTGGTGTCGTGTCTGATCAACCTCGCCGGGAACGCGATGCTCGCCGTGCTGGTGATCCACAGCGGGAAGGTGCTCCATCTGGGGCCGTTCGGGTTCGGCGTCCTGCTCGCCTGCCAGGCCGTGGGAGCCGTCACGGCTTCCCGGTTCGCCCCGGCCCTGACTGAACGCCTGGGCCGGGAGGGCGCGTTGGTCGCGACCGCCGTCCTGATCACCACGAGCGAGGCGGTGCTGGCCGCCGTCCCCTCCGCGTACGCCGCCGGTGCGGCCCTCGCGCTCTTCGCCTGCGGCACGGTGACGTGGAACGTCGTCGTGGTCGTCCTGCGCCAGACCCTGGTGCCGCAGCACCTGCTCGGGCGGGCCAACAGCGTGTACCGGCTCGTCTCCTGGGGCGGACTGCCCATCGGTGCGGCGGCCGGTGGCATCGTCGCCGCCGAGGTCGGCACCCGTGCCGTGTTCGGCATCGGCGCGGCCGTCATGGCGGTCGTCGCCGTGGCGCTCCTGGTGGGCGCCCACCGCAAGTGGATCACCCGTGCCGAGCAGAGCAAGGAGCTGTGATGACGACCACGAGCCCGCCCGAACCGCCCCGGTCGCGCCTGGGACACGCATACGGGGAACAGCTCGCGCGAGACGCGTCGTCGACCCATCCCACGGCCGCCGCCAGGGAATCGGCGTCCCTCACGCTCGCCTACCAGGACAGGTTCCTGAACGGACCCGCCTTCCTCAGCGGCAGCGAACGCCGTGCCGTCATGGGCGACCTCCACACGGTCTACGCGCTGCTGCGCTCCCTGCCCGAGCGGGCCTTCGACGGGAGCATCACCGCGCTGGCCTCCGCGGTCGGCATGGACGCGCTGCAGTCCGCGCTGATCACCCGGAGCGCCCGAACCGGCTCGCTCCTCCCGTTGGGGCGCGCCGACCTCTACCACGACGGCACGGGCTTCAAGCTCCTCGAGTTCAACGTCACCAGTGCGCTCGGGGGCTTCGAGAACGCGGACATCAACCGGGCGATGCTGGCCTATCCGCCCCTCGAAGAGTTCGTGCGGCGCCATGGGCTCGGCTACCGGGACACCATCGGTTGCATGGTGCGGACGATGTACGCCGAGTGCGCCGCGCACATCCCCACCGGTCGGGCGCCCGTCGTCGCCGTGGTGGACACGGCGGAGAACTTCGCCGTCGTGGGACCCCGGCTCGGGGTGTTCGCGGCGAAACTGGCCGAGCACGGAGTCGAGGGCATCGCCTGCGGTCTCGACGAACTCACCTACCCGGACGGTCGGCCGGCGGTCGCGGGGCGGACCGTGGACGTCGTCTTCCGCTACTTCTTGGCCGAGGACCTCGCCGACCCCTCCGCGGCGGCCCAGCTGGAACCGCTGCTGGTTGCGGTCGAGCGGGGTCGGGTGGGCCTGTGCAGCCGGCTGGACGCCGAACTGTACGGCAACAAGGGGACCCTGGCGATGCTCTCCGACGAGCGCCACCGCGCGCTCTTCGATGCCGGCGAACTGGCGTGCATCGACCGGCTGCTGCCGTGGACGCGATACGTGCGCCCCCGCGTCACGGATCCCGGCGGCACCCGGGTCGACACCCTCGCCCATGCCCGTGCCCACCGGAACGAGCTGATCCTGAAGCCGACGCTGCTACACGGCGGAAACGGCATCACCGCCGGCTGGGAGGTGAGTGCGGCCGAGTGGGAGAGCAGGGTCACCGCGGCGATGAACGGGCCGGTCGTGCTTCAGCACCGGGTGCGTCCCGCTGCCGAGCCCTTCCCTGACGACACCGGCGGCCTGCAGGAGGTCTTCCTCAACTGGGGCATCTACCTGGGCGCGCGGGGCTCCGGTGACGACGGGTACGGCGGGGGCTTCGTCCGGGCCAGTACCGATCCGGCCGTCGGGGTGGTCAGCATGGGCACGGGCGCCCTGGTCGGTTGCGTCTTCCACGGCGACGACTAGCGGAGGGGCCATCGGGGGCTCACCGCGCCCCGGGCCCGCGTCCTCCGCATCTCGGTGGGGTCCTCCCGGCGTGACCGGCCCCGCGACGGCAGGACGGGGCGCCGCCTCAGCACCCGGGGTCCGTGCGGTACGGGCCGGGGTCCGGCGCCCCCGGGGCCACGGGAGGGCCGAACGGGTGAGGCCGCGCACGTCCCCACCAAGCGCGCCCCGTACGAGCCGGTCCGCTCCGAGAGGCGGCGACGGACCGGTTGTGTGAGGTTGGGAGCGATTCGTGCCCACCTCAGGGGAGCAGTCATGGGTGATGCGGTAGGCCAGATGTTGACTTCGGCGGTCGGCATCGCCATCAGTCCGCTGCCGCTGGTCGCGGTGATCCTGATGCTCGCGACACCGAAGGGCCGCGCGAACGGCATCGCCTTCGCCGCCGGCTGGACCGTGGCCGTGGCCTCGGTCGTCACGGTCGTCGTCCTGGCCGGTTCCGGCGCCGGCGCAGCCGGTGGCGACGGAGCTCCGGCGTCCTGGACGCTCTGGTTGAAACTCGCCTTCGGGCTGGTGTTCCTGCTCCTGGGCCTGAAGCAGTGGAGGGACCGGCCGCCCCGGGGCCAGGAGGCCCCGACACCGGGCTGGATGAAGGCCGTCGACACCGCCACCCCCGGCAAGGCAGCGGGACTCGCGGCCGCGCTGGTGATCGCCAATCCCAAGAACCTCGTGCTCGCGGTCGGCGGAGCCGTCTCGATCGCGGGTTCCACGGCCTCCGCCGGGGGCAAGGCGGCGGCAGCCGCCGTGATGGTGCTGTTGGCCTCGCTCTGCACCGTGCTCCCGCTCGGTGTCTACCTGCTCGGCGGGGACCGTGCCACCACGCTCCTGGCCGATGTGAAGGCCTGGATGGCCACGCACAACGCCGCGATCATGACCACGGTCCTCGTCCTCCTGGGCGCGAAGTACGTCGGCGACGCCATGAGCGGCCTCGCCTCCTGATTCCGTTCCTGATTCCGTTCCTGATTCCGAACCGCCCCGACGGACGGGAGACCACAGATGAACGTCGTGGACATCGACGGCCTGGTGAAGGACTACGGTCGCTTCCGCGCCGTACACGGCATCGACCTCGACGTGCGGCCCGGCGAAGTCGTCGGCTTCCTCGGACCGAACGGCGCCGGCAAGTCCACGACCATCCGCTGTCTGCTGGACCTGCTGCGACCGACCGCCGGCACCCTGCGCCTGTTCGGCGCCGACGCCCGCACCGGTGGCGTCGAGGCCCGGCGGAGAGTGGCGTACGTGCCGGGGGAACTGCGCCTGCCGGCCCGTACGACCGCCGGTGAACTCCTCGACGCCGTGGCCCGTCTGCGGGGCGACTGCGATCCGGTGCGACGCGCGGACGTCACCGAGCGCCTCGGGCTGGACCCGACGAAGGCGACCCACGGCCTGTCCACCGGCAACCGCCGCAAGGTGGCCCTCGTCTGTGCGTTCATGAGCCGTGCCGACCTGCTCGTCCTCGACGAACCGACAAGCGGGCTCGACCCCCTGCTCCAGCAGGTCTTCCGGGACCTGGTGGACGAGTCCCGCGCCCGTGGCACCGCGGTGCTGCTCTCGTCGCACGTGCTGGCGGAGGTCCAGCGCACCGCGGACCGGGCGGTCGTCCTGCGCGGAGGCCGCATCGTCGCCCGGGGCACCGTCGAGGAACTGCGCGGCACCGCGGCCCAGCGCGTCGAGGCCGTGTTCGACGCCCCTCCGTCGGTGCCCGACCTGACGGGCGTGCCCGGGGTGACCGATGTGGAGGTCGACGGTCCGCGCGTGCGCGCCCGCCTGTCCGGCCCACCCGCACCGCTCCTCACCGTGCTCGCCGCCGCCCGCCCGCTGGCGGTGGAGCTGGCCGAGCCCGACCTGGAAGACGCCTTCCGCGAACTGTACGAGGACGACCGACACGAGGGCGAGGAGGCCACCGGATGATCTCCGTACTGACCACCGGGGCGCTACGGGCGCTGCGACGTTCCTGGTTGACCTGGGCCGTGTCCATCATCGCGCTCATCGTCCTGACCACGGCCTTCTGGCCCGCCTTCGAGAACAGCCCCGACATGTCCGACCTGACCGCGAGCATGCCCGAGGGCTTGGTGCAGGCCCTCGGGATCGGCGACCTCGGCTCGCCGGAAGGCTTCCTCTGGGGCAACCTCTACGCCCTCCTCGTTCCCCTCCTCATGGCGGTGGCCGCCGCTTCCTTCACCACGACCCTGACCGCGCGCCAGGAGGAGTCCGGGCAGTACGAACTGCTGCTCACCCAGCCCGTCTCCCGCACCGCGGTCCTGACGTCGCGGGCCCTCGCCGTGCTGGCGGCGACCCTCGCCCTGGGCCTGACCGTGTTCCTGGTCCAGTGGATCGCGGACCTCATCTGGGACCTCGGCACCTCCGTGTCGCGTCTGCTGTCGACGGTCGTCCTGTGCGCCTTGACCGCGCTGGTCGCGGCGGCGGCTTCCCTCGTGACGGCCGCCGTCACGTCCCGGCCGTCAGCGGCCCTGGGCGCGGGCGTCGGCCTGACGGTCGCCGGCTACGTCGTCTCGGCCCTCTTCCCGCTCCGCGAGGGGTGGAAGGACTTCCAGTACCTCTCCCCCTGGAACTGGGCCCTCGGCGGCGAGCCCCTCACCCATGCCGCGGAGTGGTGGCGCTATGCAGCCCCCGTCGGTCTCGCCCTCCTCCTGGCCGTCCTCGCCCCGTCCCTGTTCGACCGCCGTGACGTCCACGCGCCCTGAGGCAGGGGCCCGTGCAGCTGCCTGACCGCCGGGTTCACCCCCCCATCGTCCCGGATGCCCGGTCGGGGTGCCGAGACCGGCCCTTGACCTCCGGGACGCCGGCAACTAGCTTTCCGTCCACGTCTGGCCCACATCGACCGAGAGGAGGCGACCGTCGGATGTGCACCTGCTCCGATCTGAGTCGCCTCGCCCACACCACGGTCTGGGTTCCGGGTCGCATCGCACACGGCTGCTGACCGCGCCGTCCTGACGTGCCCCCTCCGCGGCACGTCCTGGTTTCCCTTCACCACCTCACGACACGCGCCGTCCGCGTGCCGTGGTGCGCGCACCCGTCACACGGCGCGTCAAAGCCGAGAAAGCTGCCTCCACATGGGCGAAGATGCCGAATCCACCGATCGCCCACCGAAACGAAGGTCCGACATGGTAGAGGCGAGGATCACGATCAACGGGAGGGACACCTCCCTCTCTCCTGCGACACCCCACACCACCGTGCTGGACTTCCTGCGCGAACGCGGTCTCACCGGCGCCAAGGAGGGCTGCGGCGAAGGCGAATGCGGCGCCTGCTCGATCCTGCTGGCCCGGCCCGGAGTGGACGAGCCCACGGACTGGGTGGCCGTCAACGCCTGTCTGCTGCCGGTCGCCGCCCTCGACGGCCAGGAGATCGTCACCTCCGAAGGGCTCGCGGCCACCGGCGGACCGGGCACCCCTCCCGTCCTGCACCCGGTGCAGCAGGAGATGGCCGTCCGCGGGGGTTCCCAATGCGGCTACTGCACACCGGGATTCGTCTGCAGCATGGCCGCCGAGTACTACCGTCCCGATCGCCGCGCGCGCACCGGACCGGAGGACGGCACCGAAGCCGAGCACGGTCCGAACGGCTTCGATCTGCACGCCCTGAGCGGAAACCTGTGCCGCTGCACCGGCTACCGCCCGATCCGCGACGCAGCGTTCGCCGTCGGCACGCCCGCCGACGACGACCCGCTGGCACGACGCCGCGGGGAGGCACCTCCCGCACCCGTCTGCACCGCGTACACCCGGGACGGCAGGACGTTCCTGCGGAAGGGGAACCTGGCCGACACCCTGCAGTTGCTGCGCGAGCGCCCCGATGCGGTGGTGGTCGCCGGCTCGACCGACTGGGGCGTGGAGGTGAACGTCCGCTCGCGGCGGGCGGAGTGCGCGGTCGCCGTCGACCGTCTGCCCGAACTCCGGGAGCTGAACGTCACGCCCGACCACATCGAGATCGGGGCCGCACTGACGCTCACCGAAATCGAACGCCGCCTCGCCGGAAGCGTCCCGCTCCTCTCCGAACTGTTCCCCCAGTTCGCATCACGGCTGATCCGCAACGGCGCGACCCTCGGCGGCAACCTCGGCACCGGCTCCCCCATCGGCGACGGCCCGCCCGCGCTCCTGGCCCTTGAGGCCTCGGTGGTGCTCGCCGATGCCGACGGCGAGCGCGAGGTGCCGCTGGCGGGGTACTTCACCGGGTACCGACAGAGCGTGCGCCGCCCCGGCGAGCTGATCCGCGCCGTGCGCATCCCCCTGCCGCTGTCGCCGCTCACCGCCTTCCACAAGATCGCCAAGCGTCGCTTCGACGACATCTCCAGCGTGGCGGTCGCCTACGCCCTCGACGTCGAGGACGGAACCGTCCGCAGGGCGCGGATCGGTCTCGGCGGCGTCGCCGCCACCCCGATCCGCGCGCTCACCGCCGAAGCGGCCCTGGAGGGCCGGCCCTGGACGGCGGAGACCGTCGAGGCCGCGGCCCGGGAACTGCGCGCCGCGGGCACTCCCCTGGACGACCACCGAGCCAGCTCCGCGTACCGCTCCGCCATGCTCGGCCAGAGCCTGCTGAAGCTGTACGCCCGGACCACCGAGGCGGTGCCCTCATGAGCCATCTGTCAGAGCGCCCCGAAGGGCCCGTCGTCGGCCTTTCCGTACCCCATGAGAGCGCCGCGCTGCACGTGACCGGCACCGCCCTCTACACCGACGACCTGGTCCACCGCACCAAGGACGTGCTGCACGCCCATCCGGTGCAGGTCATGAAGGCCCACGGCAGGATCACCGCGCTGCGCACCGGACCCGCGCTCGCCGTGCCCGGTGTGGTGCGGGTGCTGACCGGTGCCGACGTTCCCGGCGTGAACGACGCGGGGATGAAGCACGACGAGCCCCTCTTCCCCGAGGAGGTGATGTTCCACGGCCAGGCGGTCGCCTGGGTGCTCGGCGAGACGCTGGAGGCGGCCCGCCTCGGTGCGGAGGCCGTCGAAGTGGAGGTCGAAGAACTGCCGTCCCTGGTGACGTTGGAGGAGGCGATCGCCGCCGACAGCTTCCACGGCGCCCGGCCGGTGATGCTGACCGGGGACGTCGATGCCGGCTTCGACGGTTCGGCCCGTGTGTTCACCGGCACGTTCCGCTTCTCCGACCAGGAACACTTCTACCTGGAGACGCACGCGGCGCTCGCCCACATCGACGAGGCCGAGCAGGTGTTCGTGCAGAGCAGCACCCAGCACCCTTCGGAAACCCAGGAGATCGTCGCCCATGTGCTCGGGTTGCACAGCCACGAGGTGACCGTGCAGTGCCTGCGCATGGGCGGCGGCTTCGGCGGGAAGGAGATGCAGCCGCACGGTTTCGCCGCCGTCGCCGCGCTCGGCGCCAAGCTGACCGGCCGGCCGGTGCGGGTGCGGCTCGACCGCCCCCAGGACCTGACCATGTCGGGCAAGCGGCACGGGTTCCACGCCGAGTGGAAGGTCGGCTTCGACGCCGCGGGCCGCATCCGGGCGCTGGACGCCACGCTGACCGCCGACGGCGGTTGGAGCCTGGACCTGTCCGAGCCGGTGGTGGCCCGCGCGCTGTGCCACATCGACAACACCTACTGGATTCCCCATGCGCGCGTCGCCGGACGCGTCGCGCGGACCAACAAGGTCTCCAACACCGCCTTCCGCGGCTTCGGCGGGCCACAGGGCATGCTGGTGATCGAGGACATCATGGGCCGGTGCGCCCCCCTCCTCGGCCTGGACCCGATCGAGCTGCGGGAGCGGAACTTCTACCGGCGGGGCCAGTCCACGCCGTACGGGCAGCCGGTCGTCCGTCCCGAGCGGATCTCCGCCGTGTGGGAGCGGGTCAAGAGCGGCGCCCGCATCGCCGAGCGCGGCCGTGAGATCGCCGCCTTCAACGCCGCGCACCCGCACACCAAGCGGGCCCTCGCGCTCACCGGCCTCAAGTTCGGCATCTCGTTCAACCTCACCGCCTTCAACCAGGGCGGCGCACTCGTCCTGATCTACAAGGACGGTTCGGTCCTGATCAACCACGGCGGCACCGAGATGGGCCAGGGCCTGCACACCAAGATGCTCCAGGTGGCGGCCACCGCGCTGGGCGTGCCGCTGCACAAGGTGCGGCTCGCCCCGACCCGCACCGACAAGGTGCCCAACACCTCCGCCACCGCCGCCAGCGCCGGCACGGACCTGAACGGAGCGGCGGTGAAGGACGCCTGCGAGCAGCTCCGGAAGAGGTTGTTGCAGGTGGCCGCAGGCCGGTTGGGCGCGAACGCCTCGGACGTGCGCATCGTCGGGGGCGTCGCACACGCGCTGGGCGGCGACGGCGAGGTGGCCTGGGACGATCTGGTGCGCACCGCGTACCTCCAACGGGTCCAGCTGTCGGCGGCCGGTTTCTACCGGACCGAAGGCCTGCACTGGGACGCCACCGCCTTCAGGGGCTCGCCGTTCAAGTACTTCGCGCACGGCGCCGCCGCGACCGAGGTGGAGGTGGACGGCTTCACCGGTGCGTACCGCATCCGGAGGGTGGACATCGTGCACGACGTCGGCGACAGCCTCTCCCCGATGATCGACATCGGTCAGGTCGAGGGCGGCTTCGTCCAGGGTGCGGGGTGGCTGACGCTGGAGGACCTGCGCTGGGACACCGGCGACGGGCCGCACCGCGGCCGGCTCCTCACCCAGGGCGCGAGCACGTACAAGGTGCCGAGCTTCTCGGAGATGCCCGAGGAGTTCCACGTCACGCTGCTGGAGGACGCCGCCGAAGAAGGTGCGGTGTACGGCTCCAAGGCGGTCGGCGAACCACCGTTGATGCTGGCGCTCTCGGTGCGCGAGGCGCTGCGGCAGGCGGTCGCCGCGTTCGGTCCGGCGGGCGTCGGCGTCGAGCTGGCGTCACCGGCGACGCCGGAGGCGGTGTACTGGGCGATCCAAGCCGCTGGCCGAGGGGCCGGTGGGCCCGCCGTCGACGGGGTCACCGACGGGATCGGTCTCCGGGCCGGTGCAGCGGAAGCGTGGAGCGGTGCCTGACCTGACGTGGGTCACCGCGGTCGCGCGGTTGCGGGCGCGCCGGGAATCCGGCGTGCTCGTGACCGTCGCGACCGTGCGCGGCCATGCCCCCCGCAGGGCCGGTGCGAAGCTCGTGGTCGGGCCGACCGATGCGTGGGGATCGATCGGCGGCGGAAACATCGAGGCCGTCGCCATCGACCGCTGCCGGGAGATGCTCTCCGCCGGGCAGCAGGAGCCGGAGCTGATCGACTTCGCCCTGACGGACAAGGTCACCGGCCGACACGGCGTGCAGTGCTGCGGCGGTGCGGTCTCGGTGCTGCTCGAACCGCTTCCGGTGGTGCCGGCGGTGGCGGTCTTCGGCGTCGGACACGTCGGCCTCGAACTGGCGCGCATCCTCGCGCGCCATGACCTCGACCTCCATCTGGTCGACAGCCGCTCCGCGATGCTCGCCGGGGAACGGCTGGCGGTGCTGGCGGACGCAGTCGCGCAGGTGCACCTGCACCATGCCCCCTTGCTGCCGGAGGAGGTGCTGGAGGAGCTGCCGCACGGCACCCACGTACTGATCATGACCCATGACCACGCCGAGGACGCCGCCCTGTGTGACGCCGCCCTGCGCACCCGTCACCTGGGCTCCGTCGGGCTGATCGGATCCGCGGCGAAGTGGGCGCGGTTCCGCAAGCGGCTCGCCACCGAGGGCGGGCACGACGACGACGCCATCGATCGGATCAAGACGCCGATCGGTCTGGCCGACCTCACCGGCAAGGAACCCGCGACCATCGCCGTGGGCGTCGCGGCCGACCTGCTGCGCACCTTCGAAGCCGAGGGCGCCGGAAACTCACGACCGGGCTGATCGGGTGCGGGCCCGGACGCCCCGGTCCCGTCGACCGCCGGTGCCCCGCCCCGACCCGCGTGCCGGGGCGGGGCACCGGCGGCAGCGGGTGTTACAGGCCGCCGGTGAACAGCAGCTGGTTGGGGGTGCCGCTGCTGACCTTCGTCAGGAGTCCCTGCGTCGCGTGGTCGTCGAGCCACTCGCCGACCTCGGCCGGGGACGCCGTGGGGTGTTCGGCCTTGTAGAGCGCGGCGACGCCGGTGACGTGCGGGGCGGCCATGGAAGTACCGCTGTGGGCGACCGAGCCGCCGCCGATCCGTGCCGACACGACGTCCTGGCCGGGAGCATAGATCTCCACGCAGGGACCGTAGTTGGAGAAGGAGGTCTCCTCGTCCCAGACGTTGGAGGCCGCGACCGTGACCACGCCCTCCGCCGATGCGGGCGAAACCCCGCAGGCGTCCCTCGCGTCGTTGCCCGCGGCGAAGACCGGCAACACGCCTGCGGCGTACAGGGCCGTGGCGGCGTTGTTCAGGGCGGCGGACTTGGCGCCGCCCAGGGAACCGTTCAGGACCGCCGGCTGCTCGGCGTTCCTGGCGACCCAATCCAGTCCGGCGATCACGCCGGAGTACGTGCCGCTGCCGTCGCACCCCAGCACGCGGACGCTCACCAGGCCGGCCTTGCGGGCGACTCCGTACGTGGCACCGGCGACCGTGCCGGCCACGTGCGTGCCGTGGCCGTTGCAGTCCTGGCCGTAGCGTCCGTCGCCCACGGCGTCGAAGCCGAAGGAGGCACGGCCGCCGAACTCCTCGTGGTGGTAGTCGATGCCGGTGTCGAGGACGTACGCGGTCACCCCGGCGCCGCTGCCCCGGGTGGTGAAGTCGTTGTCGAGGGGCAGGTTCGCCTGGTTGATCCGGTCCAGGCCCCAGGTGGCGGCCGGCCTCCGGGAAGCGGCGGGAACGGTCGGGCGGGGCGGCGCCAGCGCGACCGCGTCCTGCTCCACCGACAGGACGCCCGGGGCCTTCCTGACGGCGTCGAGCTGGAGTTCGGTCAGCGGCGCTGCGAAGCCGTTGATGGTCTGCTCGTAGATGAAGGTGGGCTTCACGTTCAGCGTCGACGCCGTCTCGGCCGCGTCGACGGCCCCGTCGAGGGTCACGATGTACTTCCCGGGCACCGCGTGGGCGGCGGTGACCAGCGGTGCCGGCGTCGGCTCCGGACCGGTGGCTCCCTCGGAGGCCGTCGCATTCGGCGCGGTGACGGCCAGGGCCGTCAGGGCCATGCCGGCGAGAGCGAGTCTGATGGGGGTCTTCATGCCGGCGAGGGCATCATGCAGAAACGATCACTTCCTACGACATCCCGAACGATTCCGCGGGTTCCCCCGAACATCACCGCAATGCGCTCCGCCGATGCGGTGTCGACGACCGGGGTCGAACGTCCTCCCGATGCGGCCCGGGCCGGAAGCGGTCGGGGCGGAACCGGTCCGTGGTACGGCCCCGGAGACTACCCGGAGGGAGTACCGAGCACGCGCACGGCCTCCACGATCAGGTCCCAGAAGGCCTCCGCGTCGACCTCCATGCCGACCTCCACATCGGCGGGTCGCCCCGTCACCCCGTGCAGGTCCACCACCGTCGCCCCCCGGGTGTGCGTGCCGTTCAGCTCCACGGTCACCGCGGCCCGCACCAGGCTGACCAAGGAGGGGTTGATCAGGTGGGCGACGGTCAGCGGGTCGTGCAACGGCGGCGCGTCGAAGCCGTACACCTCACGGTAGGTGGAGGCGAAGTAGGTGAGCAGCTCGACGCAGAGCCGGCTGAGCGGGGTGCCCAGCGCGGCGATCCGGGCGATGACCGCAGGGGTGGCCCGCACCTGGTGGGTCGCGTTGAGGCCGAACATGGTCACCGGCAGTCCGCTGCGGAAGACGACGTCCGCCGCCTCCGGGTCGCACAGGACGTTGAACTCGGCAGCGGGCGTGGTGTTGCCCCGTCCGGTCGAGCCGCCCATCAGGACGATCCGCTCGATCCGCCCGACGAGGTCGGGGTGGGCGAGCAGGAGGGCCGCGATGTTGGTCAGCGGCCCGGTCGGGACGAGGGTCACGGGCGCGCGGTGCGCCAGCAGGGTCTCCCGGATCAGGGCGAGGGCGTCGCGCGGATCCTGTGGAACCACCGGCTCGCCCGTGCCGAACCCGGGTCCGTCGAGACCGGATTCGCCGTGGATGTCGGCCGCGGTCCGGCGCGGTCCGTGCAGCGGGCGGTCCCGTCCCGCCGCGATCGGTACGTCCCGGATCCCGGCCACCGCACAGATCCGGCGGGCGTTGAGCGTGGTCTTCTCCAGGGTCTGGTTGCCCGCGACGGTGGTGATCGCGAGCAGTTCGATCCGGGGGTGCGCAGCGGCCAGCAGGATGTTGAAGGCGTCGTCGTGACCGGGGTCGCAGTCGAGGATCACGGGGACCGTCATGACCCCACCGTCCCACATCCGGAGCGCCGGACGCAGGTGTGCGTCGCCCCGGCGCCGATATCACCCGCACGGGCGCCCCGTGCGGCCGTTGCTCACGCCGTCCCGCGCACCGCGTCCACGACCACGGCCACGACCACGCCGGCTGCGGTCGTCAGGCCTCGCGGGTGCCCGCGTACACGGCATCGACCAGGTCGGCGTACTCCCCCGGCACGACGGGCCGCTTGGCCTTGGGGCTCGGTGTGAGCTCGCCGTGCTCGACGTCGAGGTCACGCGACAGCAGGGAGGACTTCTTGATCGTCTGCCACCGTTGCACCCCGGCGTTGACGCGCTGCACGTGGCCGTCGATCAGGGCGCGCGTCTCCGGCGCGGAAACGACCTCGGCATAGCTGCGGGCCGGCGAGGCCGTGGGACGCCGCCCAGGGCATGATCACGGTCTCGTCGAGGGCGATCAGGGCGGTGCAGTGGGTGCGGTTGTGGCCGACCAGCAGGACGTTGCTGGCGTAGGGGCACGCGGCCTCGAACCGCCCCTCGATCTCCGTCGGTGCGACGTACTTCCCCCGGACGTCTTGAACAGGTCCTTCTTGCGGTCGGTGATCCGGAGGAAGCCGTCCCGGTCCACCGCGCCGATGTCTCCGGTGTGGAACCAGCCGTCGTCCTCCCACACCTCGGCGGTCTTCTCCGGGAGGTTGTGGTGGCCGCGCATGACGCCGGGTCCGCGGAGGAGCACCTCCCCGTCCTCGGCGATGCGGACCTCCGTACCGGGCAGGGGCCTGCCGACGGTGCCGACCCTGAAGTCGTCGACCGGGTTGACGGTGCAGCCCGCACTCATGTCGGTCAGGCCGTAGCCTTCGAGCACCGGCACCCCTGCGCCTGCGCCTGCGCCTGCGCCTGCGAAGAAGTAGGCGATGTCGGGGGCGAGCGCGGCGCTTCCCGAGGCGCTGCTGCCCGGAGATCAGGGCGTTGCCGAAGACGTGGGAGAGCGGCAGCCACAGGATCTGCGCGTCGTCGGGGATCAGCAGTCCGCTGGCCTCCTACGCGACGGCCCGGTAGGACCAGCAGTCGTGCACCAGGCGAACGCCCTTGGGCCTGCCGGTCGTTCCGGAGGTGTAGATCAGGGTGGCGAGCTGCTCGGGTCCGATGCCCCGCACGGTCGTCGTGACGGCGTCCGGATGCTCCTTCAGGTGCGCCGTGCCGCGTTCCTCCAGCCCGGCGAGGGTCAGGACCTCCAGCCCCTTCACCTGGGGTGGGTCCGCCACCGGCTCGAAGAGGACGTACGCCGTCTCGTCGGCGTTGGTGCTCGGGTAGACGGCGGTCACGGCGGCGCCCGCACACATCGCCCCCAGATCGGCGAGGATCCACTCCACCCGTGTCGCGGAGGAGACGGCGACGCGCTCCTCGCTGCACAGTCCGGGGGAGAGCAGACCGGCGGCGACCGCCGTCACGCGCTCCGCGGTCTGGCCCCAGGTCAGTGCGCGCCGCTCCTCCCTGCCGGGGGCCGCCCGGTCGATCGCCACCGGATGGCGGTAGGCCTCGCGATCGGGGGTGGCCGCGACCCGATCGAAGAAGAGGTGCGCCACGGAGCGCGGACGGTTCTCCAGCGAGTACTGCACAGAACTCATGTGGACCTGCGGACCCGGTGCGCCCGTCAACGATTCATTGACCGGTGGGTCATCGGCGAGCAGGGGTGGGGTAGGGGCTCATGCTCCGGTGCGTAAGGGGAGCTGCGGATCCGCCGCCCGGTCGGCCGGGGGACGCCGGGTCCGCCCGGCCGGGGGAGGCGAGGTCCGCCCGGCCGGGGGAGGCGGTGCCTCAGGCGAGGCCGACCAGGTCGCGGTAGTCCTCGCTCCACAGGTCCTCGTCCGCGTCCGGCAGCAGCAGGACCCGGTCGGGGCGCAGGGCGTCGATGGCGCCCTCGTCGTGCGTGACCATCACGATCGCCCCCGGGTACGCGCCGACCGCGGCCAGGACTTCGCCGCGCGAAGCGGGGTCGAGGTTGTTGGTCGGCTCGTCCAGCAACAGGACGTTGGCTCCGGAGTGCACCAGCCCGGCCAGTGCCAGGCGGGTCTTCTCACCGCCGGAGAGCACCCCGGCCCGCTTGTCCGCGTCGTCCCCGGAGAACAGGAACGCTCCCAGTACGTGCCGGGCCTCCACGTCGTCGAGGTGCGGAGCCGCCGCGGCCAGGTTCTGCCGGACCGTCAGCCCGGGGGCCAAGGTGTCGTGCTCCTGGGCGAAATAGCCCAGGCTCAGCCCGTGTCCGTGCACGACGCGGCCGGAGTCCGGTCGTTCCGCGCCGGCCAGGAGGCGCAGCAGCGTGGTCTTGCCCGCGCCGTTGAGGCCCAGGACCACCAGGCGGCTGCCCCGGTCCACGGCGAGGTCCACTCCGCCGAGGACCCGGTGGTCGCCGTAGGTCTTGGCGAGGCTGACCGCGCCCAGCGGCGTCCGCCCACAGGGGGCCGGTTCGGGCAGCCGGATCCTGGCGACCCTCTCCGTGCGCCGGGCCGGTTCCAGCCCGGCCAGCATCCGGTCGGCGCGCCGGGCCATGCTCTTGGCCATGGCGGCGGTCGCCGAGCGGGCCTTCATCCGGTCGGCCTGCGCGTGCAGGGTGGCCGCCTTGCGCTCGGCGCTCGCCCTCTCCCGGTCCCGGCGGCGTTCGTCCGTCCGCCGCTGGGCGAGATAGGCGTCCCAGGCGGTGTTGTGGACGTCGATCGTGGCGCGGGTGGCGTCCAGGTGGAAGACCCGGTTGACCACGGCGGCCAGCAGCGAGGTGTCGTGGCTGATCACCACCAGGCCTCCGGTGTGGGCCTGGAGGAAGGTGCGCAACCAGGCGACCGCGTCGGCGTCCAGGTGGTTGGTCGGCTCGTCCAGGAGCAACACGCCCTGCTGCCCGGCGAAGAGGATGCGCGCCAGTTCGACGCGGCGTCGTTGCCCGCCGGACAGGCTGCCGACCGGCTCGCCCAGGACCCGGTGGGGCAACCCCAGTCCGGCGGCCACCCGGGCGGCCTCGGCCTCGGCGGCGTATCCGCCGCCGGCCTGGAAGGCCGCCTCGGCGCGGGCGTAGGCCTTCATCGCCCGCTCCAGGGCGGCGGGCGAGGCGGCCTCGGCCATCTCCGCCTCGGCCGTCCGCAGCCGGTGCAGGGCCGTGTCGAGGCCGCGGGCGGAGAGGATCCGGTCGACGACGGTGAGGTGCTGGTCGGCGGCGCGGGAGTCCTGGGCGAGGAACCCGACCCGGCCGGTGTGGGTGACGGTTCCCCCGGCAGGCCCGGCCTGACCGGCGAGGGCGGCGATGAGGGTGGTCTTGCCCGCGCCGTTGCGGCCGACCAGGCCGATGCGGTCGCCGGGAGAGACGGTGAAGGAGATGTCGGAGAGCAGCAGGCGGGCGCCCGCGCGCAGCTCGACATCGCGAACGGTGATCATGGGATGACGCTCCGAAAAAGCAAAAGGACACACTTCTGACGTGGAAGCGGGTCCTCAGCTAGGAAATTCGGGGCGTAGACATGTGTCTACCCTAACCGACGCCCCGCGCCCGGCGCCCTCGGTTTTCGCACGGGACCGGAAGCCCCGGGCCAGGAAGGCGTGCGGCGGACCCTGCACAGGAGCGACGACTCGTGTCGCGGGAACGGACCGGGTCGACGCGGATCGACGCGGATCGACGCGGGGCGGATCGACGCGACCTCGACCGCGGGCACGGGGTCGGGCAGGGGCAGCGCGCCCCGCGGGCGGACCGCCGGCGCCTCACCCGGCGTCGCGCACCACGGAGGCGAGGTACCGGGCGTACTCGTCCAGGGCCGCCGAGGCCTGGGCGTCGTCGCGGTCGATGAGCCAGTTGAGGGTGAGGCCGTCCAGGACGCCCAAACCGTGCCGGGCGAGCACCGGGAGGTCAACCGTCCAACTGGTGCCCAGCGCGCGGGCGAGGGCCTCCAGGTGCTCCCGGTTCAGGTCCAGGTAGTGCTGGTACTGCTTGCGTGCCAGGTCCGCCAGACCGGGCTCGCGCAGGGCGTACTGGGTGAGCTCGTAGGTGACCAGGTGCTCGGCCGGGCGCTCGCACACCCGGTCCCAGTAGGCGTGCAGGGCGGCGTGGATGACCTCGTACGACGTGGCGCCCTCGGGACGGGCCGTGACGGGCGGCAGGGTCCGCCGGGTGATCCGCTCGATCACGCTCTGCAGGAGTTCCTCCTTGGAGCGGAAGCAGTAGTGGAAGGCGCCGAGCGGCACCCCCGCCTCGGTCACGACGGCGCGGGTGGTCGTCCTGGCGACGCCTCCACGGATCATGACCCGGATCGCCGCCTCGACCAACTGCTCCCTGCGCTCGTCGGCGGACAAGCGGGTCATGGCGAGCTCCTCGGCGTACGACGGTGCGGAACGAACCGGGTCAACCTATCCCACCGCATGCAGGGCGGCGTCCGCGGCTCCGGCGGTCCGGGGCAGCCGCCGGCGTCACAGGAACGCGTGGCCCTCTCCGCGATAGGTGGGGACGACGTCCACGATCCGGTCGCCCTCCACCAGGTGCAGCCGGTCGACCCGCTCGCAGAGTTCGCCCGCCTTGGCGTGCCGGAACCACACGAGGTCTCCCAGCCGCAGCCCGTCGGCAGCCCCGCCGACGAGCGGGGTCTGCACTTCGCCGGCCCCCTCGGCGGGCAGCAGCCCCAGGCCCCTCGGCCAGACGGGAACCGGGAGGCGGTCCGCGCCGGGAGCACCGGAGGCGACCCAACCGCCACCCTGGACCGTGACGTGGCGGGGTGCGGGACGGCGGACCACGGCCAGGGCGAAGTACGCGGCGGGGAGGGGGCGGAACCCCCGGTAGTGGTCGAAGAGGGCGGGGGCGTAGATCCCGGAACCCGCACCGAGTTCGGTGACGGCCGGTTCGGCCGAGGTCGATTCCAGGCTGCCGGTGCCTCCGCCGTTGACGAATGCGAGGGATGCCACGGAGCGGACCGCGCGGACGGCGGCGGCGCGACGCTCGCGCAGTTCCCGGGCGGAGATCCGCTGGACGAGCCGTACGGCGGTGCGCATGGGGCCCGGCCCCGGCCGATTGTCGCCCACGCCCGCGATCTGCCCCTCGTACGCCATCACGCCCACGAGCCGGAATCGGGGTCGGGAGACGACGGCTCGCGCCAACTCCGCCGCCTGCTCCGGCGCGTGGACGGGTGAACGGCGCATGCCGAGGTGCAGGCGGCCGCCCAGGAGACGCAGCGAGGCGTCGAGGTCGAGGCAGATCCGGAGCGGGGGGCCGGACGGTCCGACGGCTTCGGATATAAGTGCGAGGTGCTCCACGGAATCCACCATGAGGGTCACCCTGGCCGCCGCCCGTTCATCGGAGCCCAGTTGGCGCAGGGCGGGGACGTCCGCCGTCGGATACCCGACCAGGACGTCCTCCGTGTCCTCTGCGAGCCAGAGGGCTTCCGCCAGGGTGAAGGCGAGGACGCCGGAGAAGCCCGGCTGCCGGAGCACGTCGCCGATGAGGGGCCGACAGCGCAGCGACTTGCTCGCGAGGCGGATCGGCTTGCCGCCCGCCCGGCGGACCATGTGTACGGCGTTGGCCCGCAGGGCACCGAGGTCCACCACGGCGAAGGGCGGCCGGAGGCCCGCCGTGGCCGCCTCCAGATCGGCGAACCCCGCAGGGGGCACCGAGGGCGACCGGCGGTGCGGGACCACCGGCGCCGCGCCGTCCACGTCCGCCCTCCGGCCCCCTTCCGTGCGGGCGCCTTCCGTGTGGGCGTTCTCCATGGCGTGCGGCCTTTCCCTGGACCGGTGCGACGCCGTCACGCTCTCTTGGTCAACCGTCCAAGTCAAGGCTTCCGCCCCCTTGACTTGGACGGTTGACCAAGTTCAGTCTTCCCGGAAGCCGTCGCCGGCACGGGCGTCGGCCTCCGCCGATCCGGTCGAAGGGACTCCTGGCATGAGCAGCGTGTGGCGCAACTGGGCCGGCAACGAAGAGGCCCGCCCGCGGCGCGTCCTCCGGCCGGCGAGCACGGAGGAGGTGGCGGCGGCGGTGAAGGACGCCACGCGGTCCGGACTGCGGGTCAAGGCCGTCGGGGCCGGGCACTCCTTCAGCGCCGTCGCGGTCGCCCCCGATGTACAGCTCCGCCCGGACCGGCTCGACGGCGTGTCCTCGATCGACCCGCGCACGGGGCTCGTCACCGTCGGAGCGGGCATGCCGCTGTGGAAGCTCACCCCCCTGCTCGCCGCCCAGGGACTCGCCATGGAGAACCTCGGCGACATCGACCGGCAGACCGTGTCCGGCGCCATCTCGACCGGCACCCACGGGAGCGGAGCCCGGTTCGGGGGCATCGCGACCCAGGTCCGCGCCCTGGAACTGGTCCTCGCCGACGGATCGGTCACCACCTGCTCCGCCGACGAGCACCCGGAACTGTTCGCAGCGGCCCGCGTCGGCCTGGGCGCCCTGGGCGTCATCACCCGGGTGACGCTCCAGTGCGTCCCGCTCTTCGCCCTGCACGCCCACGACGTCGCCATGCCCGTCGCGGACGTGCTCGCGGACATCGACGGGTTCGCCGCGGACAACGACCACTTCGAGTTCTTCTGGTTCCCGCACTCCGGGACCGCGCTCACCCGGCGGTTCCGACGGCTGCCCGCCACCGTGCCGCTCAAGCCCATCGGCGCGTTCGCCCGCCGCCTCGACGAGACCGTCAGCGGCCTGGGCTTCGAGGGGCTCAACCGGATCGGCACCCGCTTTCCCGGACTCGTTCCGCCGATCACCCGGTTCGCGGCCCGGGCCATGTCCTCCCGCGAATGGACGGACCTGTCCCACCGGGTCTTCGCCTCGGTGCGCGACGTCCGCTTCCACGAGGGCGAGTTCGCCGTTCCCCGCGAACACGCGGGAGACGCACTGCGCGAGCTCAAGCGCTGGATCGACGCCCACGAGGAGAAGGTGTCCTTCCCCCTGGAAGTGCGCTTCGCCGCTGCCGACGACATCTGGCTCTCCACCGCGCAGGGCCGCGACACCTGCTACATCGCCTTCCACCAGTACCACCGCATGCCGTACCGCCGCTACTTCCGCGCCTGTCAGGACATCCTCGGCTCGTACGGCGGACGCCCCCACTGGGGCAAGATGCACGACTTGGACGCGGCCGACCTGCGCCCCCGGTACCCGCACTTCGACGGCTTCGTCGCGCTCCGGGACGCACTCGACCCGACCGGGGCGTTCACCAACCCGTACCTCGACCGCGTCCTCGGGCCGGCACCGTCCTCCCCCTGAATCCCCGACGCGAGACCGCCGGCCGAGCGGTCTGGCCAACGGGGCACGGCCAGCACCAGAATGCCGCCATGACCGACACAGCAGCGACACCGGTGGCCGGGGACGCCGTCCGCGTCGAACGTGACGGACCCGTCACGACCGTGATCCTCTCCCGGCCCGCCGCACGGAACGCCGTGGACGGGCCGACGGCCGGGCAGCTGGCCGATGCCTTCCGGGCCTTCGAAGAAGACGAGGGGGCAGCGGTCGCGGTCCTCTGGGGCGAGGGCGGAACGTTCTGCGCGGGCGCCGACCTCAAGGCCGTCGGCACCGCGAACGGGAACCGGGTGGCACCCGATGGCGACGGCCCGATGGGACCGACCCGGCTGCGCCTGACCAAACCCGTCATCGCTGCCATTGCCGGTCATGCCGTGGCCGGCGGACTGGAGCTCGCCCTCTGGTGCGATCTGCGCGTGGTGGAGGAGGACGCGGTCTTCGGGGTGTTCTGCCGCCGCTGGGGGGTGCCGCTGATCGACGGCGGCACCGTCCGACTGCCCCGACTGATCGGCGAGAGCCGCGCCATGGACCTGATCCTGACCGGCCGGGCGGTCCCGGCCGCCGAGGCGCACGCGATCGGGCTCGCCAACCGCCTCGTGCCGACCGGTCGGGCCCGCTCCGCAGCGGAGGAACTGGCGCGGGAGATCGCCGGATTCCCCCGGTCGTGCCTGCGCCACGACCGGTTGTCCGTGCGGGAACAACACGGACTGCCCGAGTCCGAGGCCCTGGCCGCAGAGCTGCGACACGGCATGGTGCCGCTGTCGGCCGGCGAGACCCTCACGGGCGCCGCACGCTTCGCGGCCGGGGCGGGGCGCCACGGTTCCTTCGACGACTGAGCCGTCGCGGTCCGTCGGAGTCCTGCGGGGAAGCCCCCTGCCGTGCCGGGCGCCCCACGGATCCCGCCGTGCCCGAAGGGTCGCCTCCCGCCCACGAGGGAGCATCCATCTCCCTGTCAGCAAGGGACAGTTGTACGGTTTCCGGTCGTCCTGCGCGGGCAGGTTTGCAGAGCCGCATGACGGGCAGTGCTCGGGCTCGCGGCACACCGATGCGGGCCGGAGCGAGAGGGAGGTCGGTCCCCATGACCGTGCGTGCCGTCGAACTGCCCCACTTGTGGATGCCCCATGCGCTGCGGGTCAATCCGTACCTGGCGGTCCTGCACGAGGAGAGCGAGTCCTGGGCCCGCGCCATGGGAATGCTGGACGACCACGGGGGGCCATCGGCTCACCCCCCGATATGGACGAGGGCGAAGTTCCACGCCATGACCGTGGACCAACTGACCGCCTGGACGCTCCCGGACGCCTCGCTCGCCGACCTGAGGCTCAACCACCGCTTCAACGTCTGGGCCCTGGCCTGGGACGATTACTTCGCCTCGACCTTCAAGCAGACCGGTGACCTCACCGGCGCCCTGGCCTTCACCGCACGGCTGCACGCCTTCCTCCGTCCCGAGCAGGACGCCCGGATGCCGGAACCGACGAACGCGGTCGAGAGGGGGATCGCCGATCTGCAGCAACACCTCTTCCCGCCGAGGCTCGCCCACTGGCGGGCGGAGTTCAACCGGGCCCTGACCCGGTACGTCGACGCGGGGGTGGAAGAACTGGCCAACAGCCGCAACGGCCGCGTCCCCCATCTGATCGACTACGCCCCCTTCCGCCGGGAGAGCTTCGCCGCCTACACCGCCCCCTACTCGGTCGAACTGGCCACCGGCGCGCGCGTGCCCGAACCGATACGGCACAGCCGGACCGTGCGCGCCCTGCTCGACGCCTTCATGGACTTCATGGGGCTGGCGAACGACATCGCCTCGTACGAGCGCGAGGTGCACGAGGAGAACGACGTCAACAACCTGGTCCTGGTCGTCGGAAACTCCCTCGGCATCAGCCTGCACGACGCGGTTCCCGCCGCCCTCCACCTGGTCAACTCCCGTCTGCGGGACTTCGAGCACCTGCGACGACAGGAACTCCCGCTGCTCGTCCGACGCTCCGGCCTGGACCAGGAGGACCGGGCGGAGCTGGAGTCCTGGTTGCGGGGCGCCTGCGGTTTCCTGTCCGGCCTCCACGCCTGGTACACCGGAGCACCCCGCTACACCTCCTCGGACTGAGGGCAGCGGGGTGCCTCGGCGTGGGGCTATCGCCTTCGCAGGAGGCGTCGGACGCGCACGAGCCACGAGGGCCGGGGCACGGGTACGGGTGCCGCCCCGGGTCCGGGCGTCGCTCCCGGAGGCTCGGACGGCAGGCCGGTGCTGCGCGGCGGCGGGGCGGGCAGCGGGGCCGGGAGGTCGAGGGCCTTGGGGGCACGGGGGGCGAAGCTCACCGGCAGGGCCGTCAGGTGCCGGGCCCAGGTGGAGGAGCGCCAGCTGAGGCTCTCCTCGGGAACGGAGAGGGCGATGTCGGGGAGTCGGGTGAGCAGGATGTCGATGCCCGCGTCGGCGATGATGCGGCCGATGTCCTGACCGGGGCATTCGTGGGTGCCGGCGCTGAAGGACAGGTGCGCACGGTTGTGGTGCACGGGGGTCGCGGGATCGGGACGGATCGCCTGGTCGACGTTGCCCGCGGCGAGTCCGAGCAGGAGCATGTCCCCCGCCTTGATCTGCTGCCCCCCGAGGTGGGTGTCGCCATTGGCCCAGCGGCCCGGACACACCATCAGCGGGGGTTCGTCCCAGAGGACCTGCTCGACGGCCTCGGGCAGGGTCATCTGGCCGCCGGCCAACGAACCGCGGAACCGGGGGTCGGTGACCACCATGCGCAGGACGTTGGACATGAGGTTGGCGGTCGTCTCGTAGCCGGCGAGCAGGATGAGCCGGAGGTGGTGCTGGACCTCCTCGTCCGTGAGGCCCGCGGGATGGGCCATCAGTGCGGAGGCGATGTCGTGCCCCGGGCGGACGCGCTTGTCGAGCACGAGCTGTTCGAGGCACTCCAGCACATAGGCGTTGCTGGCGAGGGAGGTCTCGGTGGCCTTGAAGAGGTCCCGGGCCGCATGCACCAGTTTGGGGCCGGACTCGTCCGACATTCCGAGCAGATGGGTGAGGGTGAGCATCGGCAGGTGCTCGGTGAACTGGTTCACCAGTTCCGCCTCGCCGGCCTCGCAGAAGGTGTCGATCAGTTGGTGGGCGAAGCGGGTGATGTGGCGCCGGACGCCGCGGTGGTCGAACTGGCTGAGGCCGGCCGTGACGGCTCCGCGCAGCCGCTGGTGCTCCTCGCCGTCGGCGCAGACGCAGTCCGGGCGCCAGCCGATCATCGGCATCAGCGGGGAGGTGGCGGGGTCGATCTCCCCGCTGCGCCAGCCGTGCCAGACCCGGGGGTCACGGGAGAACTGGGTGGGCCTGCTGGCCACTTCGCGGTTCTCCAGGTAGCCCAGGACGAGCCAGGCGCGCACGTCCCCGTCGAGCAGGACGGGGGCCACCGGGCCGTGGGCGGCGCGCAGTTTCTCGTACAGGCCCATCGGGTCCGTCTCCGCGGCGTGGCCGTAGAGCCGGGTGGCTCCACCGGGGCCCGTGGGGAGGTGGGCGGGACAGCCCGGGGGCGGGATCGCCCCGGCTTGCTCGGTGGCGCGTTCGGCGGGTGGGACGGTCATGCGGTCTCCTGGGCGGCGGCGAGGGTGCACAGGTAACCCATCAGGGCGAGGAGGGCGTCGCGGCAGGACGCCCGGTCCCGTGCGTCACAGGTGACGATCGGTACGGATTCGCTGAGGGCCAGAGCGGTGCGGAGGTCTGCTACGGGGTACTGCGGGGCCTCCGGGAAGGCGTTGACGGCCACGACGAACGGGACGCGCCGGTCCTCGAGGCGGGTGATGACCTCGAAGCAGACTTCGATCCTGCGGGTGTCGACGAGGACCACGGCACCGAGGGCGCCTTCGAAGATGCCGTTCCACAGGAACCAGAACCGTTCCTGTCCGGGGGTTCCGAACAGGTAGAGGATCAGTTCCCGGTTGATGCTGATCCGTCCGAAGTCCATGGCGACGGTCGTGGTGTTCTTTCCCCGGGCACCGGGATTGTGGTCGATCCCGACGCCCGCCTGCGTCATGGTCTCCTCGGTGGTCAGGGGCGGAATCTCGCTCACCGCCCCCACCATGGTCGTCTTGCCGACTCCGAAGCCTCCGACGACGACGACCTTCACCCCCCTGGCACCGTGGGGCAGGAGCAGATCGGTGTCGCTTCGGCCGATGTCGAGTACGTCAGAGCTTGCGTAGTCCATGGATCACCGCCTCCAGTAGGCCGCGTTCGGGGTATGCCGCCACGGGCACGGGTGCGATGGCCTCGACCCGCTCCTCCTCGACGAGCTTGGACAGCAGCACGGTGACCACGCTGAACGGCAGCCGGAGGTGTGCCGACACCTCGGCCACGGAGAGCGGGTACGTGCACATCGAGAGGATGGCCACCTGTTCGGGTTGCATCGCGGGGTCGGGTTCGGACCTCGTCGCGATGAGGGTGACCAAGTTGAAGGCCCCGGCCGAGGAACCCGGGCCACCGGTAATGACGTAGAGCGGGACGGGTGTGCCTTCATTCCAGGGGTCCTGGTTCTCCGATGTCACATCGCCTGCCCGACGTCCTCACGGGGCGGGCTGGTCATGTGCTGGCCGATCCGGACCACCAGGGTGCGCATGCGGTCGCCCAGCAGGCCGGCGTCCACCTCCTGGTCGGCGAGGACCGCGAGGTAGGCTCCGGGGCCGGCGGCCATCAGGGAGAAGTAGCCGCCGTCGGCCTCGATCCCGACCATCCGCGTGGAACCGTCGCCGTGCGGGAACATCTGGGCGATGGCCTTCGCCAGGCTCTGGATGCCGGAGCAGGCCGCGGCGATGGCGTCGGCGGTGTCGGGAGCCGTGTTCGCCTGTCCGATGCACAGGCCGTCCGACGACAGCACGACCACGTGTCGCACGTACGGGACGCTGCCCACGAGCTCCGTGAGCATCCAGTCCATGTTCGGCAGTGGCTGCATGTTACTCGTCCTCATCTGACGGCTCGCTGGGGGAAGGGAATGACTCGGCGACCGCTCTCCCGTCGCCTCGCTTGTCGCCGTTGAACGCCTCCCACATCAGACCGGGTTGACGGGTCGGGCCGGAGGTCGTCGGGGCGGCGGGGGGTGCGGTCCCGGTCTGGACGACGGGTGTCGGGACGGGCGAATCGCGGCGTCGCTGCGGAAGCGCGGGCGATTCGCGCTGTCGTTGGGGGAGACCGCTGGCGGTCGTCCTGACCTCACCGGTGTCCATGACCGGGTCGGGTGCCGGTGTCGTCCTGGGCGGGACCGGTCCCCCGGTGCGCTTGCGGACGGGGTCCGGGAAGCGCAGCGCCGACTGCGGCACCGTGGTGATCAGGCGCCGGGGAACGAGCACCACGGCCCGTACGCCTCCGTAGGCAGAGGTCCTCAGGTGGACCTCGCAGCCGTGCTCGCGGGCCAGTCGGCTGACGACCGGAAGTCCGAGCTGGGTCACTTCGCCGAGGCCGGCGAGGTTGATGCCGTTCTGCGACTGGGCCATGACGCGCTCGACCCGTTGCCGGACCTCTTCCGTGAGTCCGACTCCCCGGTCCTCGATCTCGATCGCGATGCCGGAGGGCACCTCGCTCGCGGTGACCTCCACCGGGGTGTGCGGCGGGGAGAACGTCGTGGCGTTGTCGAGCAGCTCGGCGAGGAGGTGGATCAGCGGCTCGGCGCCGGGGCCGATCACCGCCACCTCGGCAACCGACTGGAGCTTCACCCGGGGATAGTCGACGATCCGCGACATCGCACCGCGCAGGACGTCGTAGAG
Organism: Streptomyces sp. NPDC058872; assembly: GCF_042743065.1. Lineage (NCBI taxonomy): Bacteria > Bacillati > Actinomycetota > Actinomycetes > Kitasatosporales > Streptomycetaceae > Streptomyces > Streptomyces sp. NPDC058872. Next base: position 7,541 of record NZ_JBHYMK010000017.1, on the reverse strand, counting down.
CGGGATCGCCTTCGACCACTGGCGTCCGGGCCTGGCGTCGCCGAGGACGGCGATGCTGGCCGCCAGTCGGCCGATCAGCGCGTTGCGGTGGTCGACGTCCTGCAGGCCGCGGGAGACCACGAGGTCGGTGCCGTGGAGGATCTGCATGGCGTGCAGGTCCTTGGCGAGTTGGTGCACGATCGCCTGGACCCGCCGGGCGACCGCCACGAGCGCCCGCTGGGAGGCGTCCCGTGTGTGCTCCTCGGCTTCCACCGCTTCCAGGAACGTCCGCAGGGTCCCCTTCAGCGCCTCGGTGAACTCGTGGTCGAGGTGCTTGCCGAAGGTGGCGGCGTTCAGGATCTCCGACGAGGGGTCGCCCTTCTGGAGCCGGGCGACGGCCGCCGGGAGGAGTTCCTCGGCGAGCCAGACCACGGTGGCCCGCTGGTCCGCGAGGCGCCCCAGCAGCGCGGCCTCCTGTTCCGCGTGTCGCTCCGCCGCCTCGACGCCCGCGCGTCTGTGACGGACCTCTTCCGCCGCACGCGTGCGGCGCACGGCCTCGGCGGAGGCGACGACCGTGAGGAGGACGGCGGCCAGTGCGCACCAGGCCACCGGTGTCCGTATCCCCGCGGGGGAGAAGAGCAGCGCCATGACGGAGGCTCCGGCCAGGATCCCGGGCGGGAGGAGCCACACCCGGGTGACCGAGCTTGGCCGGGGTCTGGAGATCGAGCCTGAACGAACCATCAGAAGGTCCCTCAACAGTCTGAAACGAACGGACTGGGGTGATGCGAGGCGTCGGCGGGTCACCGAGGGATCGCGTCGACGCTCCCTTCCCCCTGCAGCCGCGCTCGGTCCACGCGCACCACAGCGTCCGTGACTCGCTGTGAGCACGCCGCAACACATCGGGGAGCATAGTCAGTTCGGGTTCACCATGTGACCTTGCTGGAAGGACAGCCTCCAGCGGTCACAACAGGCTTGCGAAGCAAGCATTTTCAGTACTTGAAATGCAATTGAACGATCACCACGTGGCTTCTGTGGTCTTCCTCGCCTCCTGCGCGCACACGGACGGCCTCCGGGTCCTGCCGTGCGCGCGCCCCGCTGCACGGGGAGTAGCCCCGGCCCCCGAGCCGAGGCCTCGACCACGGCCACGAGTCTGATGTCCCGACCCTCCCTGCCGGGCAGGGCGCCCCGCGCAGGTACCCCCCGACCGCGCGGCGGACCGGCTCCGCCGGCGGCCGGGGCGCGCTGACCGCCCCGGCCGCCCGTCCGTCACTCCGCCGTGCGGCCTCCCGGAGACCGCCGGCGCATCCGGATCGCCCCGACCGCAAGGGCTCCGCCGATCAGGGCCGTGCCCCCCAGGGCGATCCCCGTGCGCGCGGCGCCCGCGCCGCTCTCCCCCGCGGCCTCCGCGGCCCAGCCGAAGCCCGCCTCGACGGCGCCGTTCGGCAGGCCGGAGATGCGGTAGGTGACGGTCTGCTTGATCCGCGGCGGACACTTCAGGGTCACCGTGTCCATCCCGGACGCGGCATCGTCCGGGACCCGGAACTCACCCTCCAGGACACCGGGGCGATCGCCCTGGAACAGGTGGAACTTGCCTCCGACCTCGGATTCGCCCTTCCCGTAGGTCTCCTTTCCACAAGCGGTCGTACGGACGGTGACGGTGGTGCCGGGAGTTGCGTGCCGCGGGGTGACGCGGACGTCCCCGGAGGGTCCCCCCGGGGCGGCGAGGGCCGCGGGGGCGGACAGGACGACGGCACCGACGATCAGGGTGACCTGGAGACCGGTACGGGCGCGACGCATGCTTCTCTCCTTCGGTGGAGCTTTCCGGCCGGCTTCTTCGCGCGGCACCTGTGCTGTGCTCCGTGCACGAGGCAAAGGCCGGTCCCCCGGCGCCGCAACACGGGGCGCACGTTCGGGCGCCCGCCGGTCGGCCCCACGGCAGCGGCGGCCCGCTCCGCCACTCGCCCCGTCACCGCAGGTCACCGCGACGGGATGCCACCCCGAGGGTGATCCGGCCGTCCGCGCGCAAAAGGAGTGGGGCCGAGAAGGGCCCGGTCGGCCCCGGCCCACCCGGGGGATCAGCGGTGGCGAGCCGGAACACGCCCTCATAGCTTCGCCATATGACGAAACGACAGATCGCCCTCCTGGCGTGCACCGCCACGCTGGCGGCCACGGGGGTCGGCACCGCCGCGCCCGCGTCCGCCAGCTCCTCGGTGCACCGGGTGAAACCCGGCGAATCGATCCAGAAGGCCGTGGACGCCGCGCACCCCGGCGACACCATCGTCCTCTCCCCCGGCACCTACCGCGAAAGCGTCCGCATCACCACCTCGCACCTGACGCTGCGCGGTTCGACCGTCTTCCCCACCGTCATCGTGCCCGCCGCCGACCCCGGCGACGACCCGTGCGCCGAGGCGGGCAACGGCATCTGCGTGACCGGCAACGAGGGGCGTCCCGTCGAGGGCGTGCGGGTGCGCTCGCTGACCCTCAGGGGCTTCGCCAAGAACGGCCTGTGGGCCAAGTGGACCGATCGTCTGGAGGTGCAGCGGGTCACCGCCGAGTCCAACGGCACCTGGGGCATCGCCCAGGAGCGGTCCGTGCGCAGCGTGCTGCGGCACAACACCGCCCGCAACAACGGGGACGCCGGCCTGTTCGTGGCCAACACCGTCTCCGAAGAGGCCGGCGCCATCGACACCGGGGGCACGGTCATCAGTCACAACCGGCTGTCCGGCAACCGGATCGGGATCACGGTGCGGCGCGTGCGCAACCTGACCGTCGACCGCAACGAGGCGACGGGCAACTGTGCCGCCGTGTTCGTGGTGGGCGACGAGTCCGCACCGCGCGCCGGAGCCATGCGCTTGCGCTGGAACCACGTCCACGACAACAACAAGCTGTGTCCCAAGACCCCCCGTCTGCCCTTCCTCCAGGGCTCGGGCATCGTCCTCACCGGCGCCGAGGAAACCCTCGTCGCCCACAACCGGGTCGTGGACAACGTGGGCACCTCACCGCTGTCCGGCGGCATCGTGCTCTTCAAGAGCTTCGTGGGCGTCCACAACGAGCGCAACGAGATCCGCGACAACACGGTGCTGCGCAACGGCGGCGCCGACCTGGCCAACCGGGACACCGGCACGGGCAACACCTTCCACGGCAACACCTGCGGCGTCTCCGAACCCGCGGGTCTGTGCTGACCCGACGCCCCGACGCTTCCCTCCCCTCACCCGTACGGCACAACGGCCCGTACGGCACGACAGCAAAGGCAAGGCGAGACAGATGACGACCGTCGATTCCGTCCCCCCGCCCCCCATGCGACTGCGCGAACTCGTCTTCGGCGCGGCAACCGCCGCCGCCGTGCGCGCGGCGGCCCGCCTGGGCGTGGCCGACGCCCTCGGCGACGCGCCCATGACGGCGGAGGACCTCGCGACCGCGGTGAAGACCGAACCGCACACCCTGCGCCGGCTGCTGCGCGCCCTCTCCTGTCAGGGCATCTTCATCGAGCAGCCCGACGGCTCCTTCGCGCACACCGAGATGTCCCGCCTGCTGCGCGAGGACGATCCGCACAGCCTGCGCTACATCGCGCTGTGGTGCACCGAGCCCTGGACCTGGGACGTATGGCCCAAGCTCGACGAGGCGGTGCGCTCCGGCCGCAACGTCTTCGAGGACGTGTACGACCGCGAGTTCTTCTCGTACCTCAACGAGGAGGCGCCCGAGTCCGCCCACGTGTTCAACCGGGCCATGACGACGTCGAGCCGACAATCGGCGCAGGACGTCGCCGAACTCCTCGACCTGCGGGGCGCGTCCTCGGTCGCGGACATCGGCGGCGGTCAGGGACACGTCCTGGCGAGCCTGCTGGAGAAGCACCCCGAACTGCACGGCACCCTGCTCGACCTCCCCGCGGTGGTGGCGAACGCCGATCCGCGACTGCGGGAAGGCGGCGCGCTGTCCTCCCGGGTGCGCATCGAACCCGGGGACTGCCGCGAGGACATTCCGGTCCGGGCCGACGTCTACGTCATCAAGAACATCCTGGAGTGGGACGACGACAGCACCCGCCGGACCTTGGCGAACATCCGCGGGGTCGCGCGGCCCGGGGCCCGGGTCATCGTCATCGAGAACCTCGTGGACGACACTCCCTCGATGCGCTTCACCACGGCGATGGACCTGCTGCTCCTGCTCAACGTCGGCGGTGCGAAGCACACCCGACAGAGCATGGTGGACCGGCTGACGGACGCGGGCCTCGCCATCGACGAGATCCGCCCGGTCAACGCCTACCTCCACGCCTTCGAGTGCACCGTGCCCGGCTGATCGAGAAGGGCCCGGTGAAACCCGAGGCCGCCCGTTCCGCGTCTGTCGCGGGACGGGCGGCCTCGGGTTTCACCGGGTCGTCCGGCTCAGGTGCCGGTGCTCCGCTCCCAACGGTAGAAGCAGTGCGCCATGGCGTCCTGGGGGCTCCGCCAGGTCTTCGGGTCGTACGCGCTGACGTACGTCGACAGACGCTCGCTCACGCTGCGGAACTCGGGGTGACCGACCAGCTTCGCGACGTGCGGGGCCGGGTCCTGCTCCGACTCGATCAGGTGCAGGTACACGTCCCCGAACTGGAACAGGCTGCGCCGGGCGACGCCCACCAGCTGCGGCAGTTCGCCCCGGTCGGATTCGGCGAACACGTCCGCGATGGCCGGCGCCGAACCGGGCGCCATGCGGGCGACGATCAGTGCGTGGTGCATGGTTCTCCTTCCTGGGGATGCCCGTCAGGCGGGGGTGACCGGTGCGCTCCGGCGCTCGCGCGCGGCCTCGACCAGCCGGTCCCGGATGAGCGCCATCTGGATGCGGGAGTTGCGGTTGATGTTGTCCGTCATCCACGCGTCGTCGACGGGGGCGTCGGGCTTCATGGCGAAGTCCTGGATCCACCGCATCTGGACGCCGCCGGGCAGTTCCTCGTACTCCCAGGCGATCTCCATGTGCGCGAAGGGGCCGGTCTCGACCCGGCGGGCCCGTACCGTCCGGTTGACGCGGTCCGTGGTGCGCTCCGACACCCAGCTCCAGACCTTCCCGTTCTCGTCCGGGTGCATGGTCAGGCGGAAGGTGGTGGTGTCGCCCTCGCGGGAGAGGACCTCGACGGAGGCGTACTCGCTGAAGAGCCGGGGCCAGTTCTCGATGTCGTTGGTCATGTCCCAGACCAGGTCGAGGGGGGCGTCGATGGTGATGCTGTTGTCGGTGTGTGCGGACACGTCAGACTCCTGCCAGGGCGTTGTTGACGAGGACGACGAACTCTGCGGGCGTCTTGCAGCGCTCGGCGTCGGTGGGCAGCGACACGCCGTGGCGGTTCTCCAGCTCGCCGACGATGCCCAGCAGGCCGAGCGAGTCGACACCGAGGCCGTTGAACGGGGTGTCGGGGTCCTGTTCGAGCCGTGCGGGGTCGATCGTGACGCCCGCCGAGTGCTTCATCAGCGCGGCCAGTTCGCCGAAGGTGAGTTCCTGGGTGATCATGTCGTTCCTCCTTCTCCGCCCGGGCTAGCGGGCGAGTCCACCACCGCGGCGCACGACGAGCGCCGCATTGGATCCCATGAGTCCCCTGCTGAGGACGAGGGCCGTGCGCAGCTCGGCAGGGCGAGCGCGGGACACCACCACGTCGAGGTCGTGGTCGATGTCGAACACGTTGGGGGTCGGGGGCACCAGGCCGTGTTCCATGGCAAGCACGGCGGCCGAGGCGTCCAGGACGGGTGCCCCGCAATAGGCCCGGCCGAAGCCGGTCTTGGGTGCCGTCACGGGGACGCGCCGGGCGTGCGCTCCCAGGACGTCGGCGATCGCGAGCGCTTCGGCGCGGTCCGCCTCCGGAACGCCGAGGGCGTCGGGGAAGACCACGTCGATCTCCTCCGGGGCGCAGTCCGCCTCGTCGAGCGCCACCCGGATGGCCTGGGCGAGCCCCTCGCGGGACAGGTCCCAGCGGGAGGCGCCGGTGAAGGTGGCGCCGTGGCCGGCGAGGGTGGCCCGTACGGTCGCGCCCCGGTCGAGGGCGCGGGTCTCGTCCTCGACGACGAGCATGGCACCGCCCTCGGCGGGGACGAAGCCGCACGCCTTCGCCGTGAAGGGACGGTAGGCCCGCTCCGGGTCCTCGACGGTGCTGAGCTCGGGATAACCGAGCTGGCACACCATCGAGTACGGGGCGAGCGGCGCTTCGGCGGCTCCGACGACGACCGCACCGGTGCCCCGTCGAACGGCGCGGGCGGCGTGGGCGAGGGAGTCGAGGCCGCCCGCCTCGTCGCTGGCGACGACGCCGCAGGGGCCCTTGAAGCCGTGCCGAATGGAGATCTGGCCGGTGCTCGCGGCGTAGAACCAGGCGATGGACTGGTACGGGCCGACGAACTTGGACCCCTGCCCCCAGAGCTTCTGCAGCTCTCGCTGGCCGAACTCGCCGCCTCCGGAGCCGGCGGCGGTGACGACGCCGATGGAGAAGGGCTCGTCCGGGGCGTCGCCCCGGCCGAGGCCGGCGTCGACGAGGGCGAGGGCCGCCGCGGCCATGGCGTAGTGGGTGAACCGGTCGGTCTGGACGAGGAAGCGCTCGTCGATGAGGGCCGAGGCGTCGAAGCCCTCGACCTGGCCCGCGACCTTGAGGGGCAGGTGCTCACAGCCCTCGCGGGTGATCCGGTCGAGGACGCCGAGGCCTTCTCGGACGGACTTCCAGTAGGCGTCGGAGCGCAATCCGTTGGGGGCGATCACACCGATGCCGGTGACGACCGCCCGTGGGGGCCGCTGTGTGCTCATCGTGTCCTCCCGCCCGGCCCGGTCAGGAGCACGGCGGACTGGAAGCCGCCGAAGCCGCTGCCGACGGAGAGCACGTTCTTCAGCTTCCGGGGGCGGGCGGTGCGCGGCACGTAGTCCAGGTCGCACTCGGGGTCGGGGACCTCGTAGTTGGCGGTCGGGGGCACCACCTGGTGCTGCAGGGCCAGCACGCAGGCGGCGACCTCTATGGCGCCGATCGCCCCGAGCGAGTGGCCCACCATGGATTTGATGGAACTCATGGGCGTGTCGTACGCGTGGGAGCCCAGGGACCGTTTGACGGCGGCGGTCTCGTGCCGGTCGTTCTGGCGGGTGCCGGAGCCGTGCGCGTTGACGTAGTCGATCGACGTGGGGTCGAGACGGGCCTGGTCGAGCGCGGTGTCGATGGCCCGGGCCATCTCCAGCCCTTCGCCGGTCAGACCGGTCATGTGGTAGGCGTTGCCGTAGGTGGCGTAGCCGCTGATCTCGCAGTAGACGTGTGCGCCGCGGGCCCGGGCGTGCTCGTACTCCTCCAGGACGAGGACCGCCGCACCCTCGCCCATGACGAAACCGTTGCGACGGTTGTCGAAGGGTTTGGAGGCGTGCTCGGGGTCGTCGTTGTCGGGAGAGGTCGCCTTGATGGCGTCGAAGCACGCCATAGTGATCGGGGAGATCGGCGAATCGGACGCCCCGGCGATCACGACGTCCGCCCGGCCCTCCTCGATGGTGTGGAAGGCGTAGCCGACCGCGTCGAGTCCGGAGGTGCACCCGGTGGAGACGGTCTGCACCGGACCTCGGGCGCCGAACTGCTCGGCGAC